>NZ_JAAOQS010000026.1:0-94803 GCF_011603105.1 Rhodococcus sp. A14
CCTTCGAGACTCCGACATACTCGGCCATCGTCCGGCAACTCCAATGAGTCTCGCCTTTCGGGCGGTAGTTCTGCGTCAGGTCCACGATCTCGTCGATCTTCTCCTGCGGGATCGAGGGCTTGCGACCTCGACCCTTGCGCACCTCGCCCAACCGCGCCATGCCATCCTCAGCGAACCGTGTCCGCCAGTTCGCCACCGATCCCGGCGATACCGACAACGCCTGCGCGATAGCCGTGTTGGCCACACCCTCGGACGCCATCAACAGCGCCTTGGCCCGCACCACCTCCCGGTGCGCACCCGTCTGCGACCGCGCCAACGACTCGAGCACAACACGCTGCCCATCGGAAATCTGCAAAGCGGGTACCGGATTCCTCATGCACGGATTCTATCGAATCAATCCATATTTATTTGCGAGACACACCACTAGCTGCGTCGGGCGAGGGTGGTGAGAGCTCCCCGAGTTACACACGGTCGGCCGGCGGCATTGATGTACACGCACGATCGGGAGGCAGCCGTGACAGTCGAGAATTTTGCGTAAGTCATTGCTGCTCTGATTTTTTGACACAACAAGCCGGGTTGCCGAAGGCTAGGATGAGGGACCGAGTCCGGCGCTGCAGCCGACAATGGCGCAACGTCCACGACTGCGGTCGTGAGCGCCATCGATGAACTCAGACTCTGACAGTCACGGGTGGCGTTTCACCTCGATGTCATGGACGGTCACAGCAATGTGGCCACAGCTTGGTCGCTGCAACCGCTCCCGGGAAACTCCAAGGCGCGACTGCGGCCGCGTGCGTGTGTCAGGTTCGAATGGCTCTGGCTCATTCTCCGTGATGGTTCCTGAGTATGTCAGTGGCTGAGGTGTATTCGCATGTGTGGGAGGTCGAATCCGGCGCGTCCATCCCTCTGCCGCTCGCGCGTTTTGATTCGATTTACGTTTCCCTCGACAGCGCCGGAGTTGTCGGGCAGGTGGTCAGCCCGTTGAGGACCGCGGCTCGGTCGCGTCCGATCCCCCGGACGAATCGATGCAGGTTCGGCAGATCGTTCGAGGAGACGGCCGCCTTCCAAGGTTGACACGGTCGCCGTGTGCTGGTCAGCATCTCGGGCGAACGAGGTACGAACGCGGCGGTGGTCTCAAGGTGCTGGCAGTTGGCGAGGACTTGCTGCTCGTCGTCGGTGATGCCCTCAGGTCGGTGCAGGATCCGCGAGGCGACGCGCCGAACGTTCGGGATTTTCGACCGTGCAGATGTACGGTGGACTCGTCCAACCCGAGTGCCGACCGGCCTGCGGGGCGGCCAGCAGTTGGCGACGCTGCCAAACGGCCGACGCACGGTTCTCCTCAGCGCGCCCGAGCCCCGTTGGATCGGTTTGATCCACTTGCCCTGGGCCTCGAGCGCGGAAACCGCTTTCATAGCGGCGCTGGGTGGAGGCGACGAGGACGGATTGCTCGCGGCGCGCGGTCAACGCTTGTTCGGCGGTCCGCCGGAAGTCCTCCGCGGCTGTGAGTTCGGTGTGCCGTTCGGGATCGTCTGCAGCCCTGAGTCGGAGACAAACGCTTTGAGCGGCAATGTTTTCCGCGCGGCTTCGGCCAGGTTATGCCACAGCTGTCAGCTTTCGGCGACCTCGATCGCGTCGGGCGCCCCCGTGCGCGCCCCTTCGACGCAAGCGCCGGCGCCAACACGGCACCACGGTCGTGCCCGGGCACGCGGTCGGCCAGTCGGCGAAGGTAATCGACCTTCCTGTCGGTGAGGACGTCGCCGGGGAGGGCGGTGGCCATGTCGATCAGGACGATCCCGGACCGGTGCCGTCGTCGAAGGGCGAAGTCGTCGACTCCGAGGACCTTCAGCGCCCGATGCCGGGTCTGGAAGCGCACGGACAAGTCGTAGCTGGGTGCTGTGTCCCGACAGTTCTGTCGCTGGGTTCCGGAGCGGCCGGCAACCGCCAGCCAAATTCTTTCGAGGCTTCCCTTCAGCATCTGGGGGTGCGCCGTGCACATCACACCGTCTATCTGCTCGGCGAAGGTACGCCCGGGTCGCAGTCGGTGGTCAGACGCAGGAAGCGCCACATCCCGCAGCACGAGGCGACTCAGCCGGTTTCCGATCGATGTCGGCCGCACCGTGCATTCGTAGCTATGTTGACCTTCGTGCAGGACGCCGGCGTCCGGAGACGTGTGGATCCCCGCAGTGAGGGGCGCACCGGCCTCACGGAGGCGATCGAGGCAACCCGTGCCGACCGCCACCGGATTGGCCGGTTCGGCGCAGACTCTTCGAGCAGTCGCTAGAGCCAGGCCTGGCTTTCCCTGAGCGAGACGACGTCTGCAATCTTCGAGATCGTCTCGTGGCCCCGAGGACCGGTGGCACGGCGAGGCGTGCCACCGGATGTCCGGTAATGCTCCGACGCCGAAGGCCAGTTGTGCGGGCATCCTGCGGAGGTCCCGGTCATTCTGCTCGCAAGAAGCAGAAGCCAGTCGATTCCAGTCAGGCGAACTGCTTCATAAGCTTCGCCGCCTGCTCCGGGCGCAGCAGGCGGAAGTGCCCGTCCGCCGTCACCAGTCGCGTCCCCGGCTCAGCAGCGGCGGCTATCCACGCCTGAGCGAAGACATCGCCGTCCCCGCTGGCGACCACTCGCCCGCGCACGAGCAGCTCCACCCCGGAGGGGACGGGGCGCAAGTATTGGACGACGAGCTTCCGGGTCAGGCCCGGTTTGCCTGAGTCTGCCACGACATGCCCCAGCGCGTGATCCATCAGCATTGCCGAGATCCCGCCATGTACGTGGTGCGGCGGGCCTTCGAATGCCTCACCGAACGTACAGGTGGCGCTGGCCACGCCGTCGACAGTCTCGAACGATAACGGAGCAACGAATGGACTCCCCTCCCCGGTCATTGGTGAGAACATTCGTACGCCGTTGTACGGGTCGTCAACCGAGGAGGGCACACCGGCCTGCCGGCTCGTCGCGCCTAGGATCGAGGTGGCCTCGGCGACCAGAAGCCTCGCCTGGCAGAGGATCTTGGTAGGCACCTCCGACATGACCGAGGCGGTCCCGAGGGCGCGGAGCGCCCGACCGAGATCACGGACCGCGCGTCGTCTATCGACGAGATCGCCCGGGACGTCCTGCTCTGCCACAGTTGTCGCTTGACCGAGCAAGGGTCCCCAGGCGATCGTTGGTACCGGGCCGATTCCCTCCAGGTCCTCGCCGTCCCTTGCCCCTCGGCCGACCCTTTCAGATGGCGACTTTACGAATCCCTCATTCACGCGAGGACTCCTGGAATCTACCCGGTTGAGGCCTCGACGGGTCAAACAAATACCGGAGAGTTCCGCATCCCGCATCCCGTATGCCGGCGCCTGCAGCAGCGCCGAACTTGGGGATGCGCATGCTCGGCGCCGTCGGCACTTCGTCGCGGGACGGCTCGGCGCGCCGCTCGCGGATCGATCGTACGACGATGGCGTCCATGTCTTCAATGCCCTGCATGGTGTTCCTTCGAATCGTGGATGAAGACCGGATCACCTCCGGTCAACGGCCGACGTACGTCCCCTTCGTGCGTGTTTTAAATGCCTCGAAGGCCGCGGCAGCGTCCTCGGTGGCAAAGGTAATGCGCTGGTTGTCCCACTCCAGGTCAAGCTGCTCGGCCAGGGTATTCGTCTCAGCACCTCGCAAGGCACGGACCGTCGCCCGCAACCCGAGTGGCGGCAGCTGCGCTAGATCCTTGGCAACCTTCAGCGCGTGCTCCAGCACCTGGCCGTCAGGGACCACCTGGTTGACGAAGCCTGCACGGTGCGCATCTTCCGCCGACATCGGCTGGTCCCGCAGCAAGAAGTCCGTCGCCGCCGATTGTCCCATCAGCTTGGTGACGAAATAACTGGCTCCCATGTCGGGGCCGAATCCAAGTGTGCCGAACGCAGCTTTGAACTTCACCGACTCGCCCGCAATGCGGTAAGTGTGCAGGCCAGCCCATCCGATGCCTCCGCCAGCCACGGCTCCATTGATGGCCGCGATGGTGGGCTTCTGAAAGTTGTTAAGCATCTGAAGAATCCATCGGCCCGGCCCCAACGGGTCGAAACGTCGAGCTTGAGCCGAGACCCCGAGCGAGGCGTGATCACCCTGCATCACTCCGCCGTAAAACATGACATCCGCGTCCGCGCCGGGACCGAGCTTGCCGTCCAGCTGGGCAAAGTCGACGCCGGGGCTCCACGCCGTCGCGCCGTCCGAGACGTTCGCGGTCGTGACGATGACGCGAACGCTGTCGTCACGTTCGAGCTCGGCGGAGACGTCCAAGAGTTCTCTCAGCAGAGACCCTCCGAGTGAGTTATTGGCGAGCGGACGATCGACCGTAAGCACGGCGACGTGCTCATCCACCGACACGTGCAGTTCCTCCGACATAGGCAGCCTTTCCTCGCGCGGGGGCTCCGGCGGACCGGGGAAGCTCCCGAGACATTTTACTGTACATTAAACTTTGGGCGAACAGAAGCATTCGTTCGAACCCCCCACGCGATCAATACCGCGTGGTCGATGATCTGAACCACATCTTCGACGCGCCCGATCAGGACCAGCGATGCCCGCACGGTCGCCGTCGGAGGACCTTGGCCGCTCACTTTGGGTCGGCGCGGTGTTGCCCGAAAAGAGGGCCAGGTCTTCGCACCCCCGACCGCGAGCCACCCGAGTCCCGTGTGACGCAGCCGGGGATTTACCGGTGACACTCAAACGCATCGCGCACCAGAGGATGCTCACGACGCGAATCGCGATCAGACTCCGTACCCTCCATCGACGTTGAGAGTCTGGCCGGTAATCCAGCCGGCACGATCTGACATGAGGAATCGGACTGCCTCGGCCACGTCAGTCACGTCCCCGAACCGACCAAGGGTCGTCTCCGACTTCGCCAAGGCCAGGCCTTGTTCCGTGAAGACCCCCGATTTCACCAACTTGTCGAACATGCCCTCCCCCTCGATGACGCCGGCGCCGACAGCATTCGCGCGAACGCCGAATCGCCCCTCTTCGCCGGCGATGCCCCTGATCAATGCCTGAACCCCCGCCTTGGGGGCCGACGACATCAGGTCCATCTTGCTGTACCGCTCGATCACCGGTGTGACGATGGCGGTTACTGCACCCGACGAAGCACGGAGCATCGGCAGGAAAGGCTGCACCAAGTTGAAGCAGCTCTTGAGGTCGTTGTCGATCACGCGTGAGAAGGTCTCGAGCTCAGTCTTGGCGATGAACGACATCGGAATCACCGGGCCCGCCGCGTAGACGACACCTCGCACGGCGCCGGCATCCGCGACTCGGCTCGCAAAGGCCCGAGCCTCGTCGGGAATCGCAAGATCAACCTGCTCAATCATGGCCTTTCGACCACTCGAACGGACGAGCTCCGCCGTCTCGTCGGCCCCCGCACGATTGCCTCGATACGCCACGACGACGTCATGGCCATCCTCCGCCAGGCTACGAGCGATGGCCCGACCCAAACCACCCGACGCCCCGCCGACAACCGTCCAGCTCATCGATTCCACCATCTTCTCTTCTCACTCCAAACTCAAGGATCGTTCGGCACACGAAACACATCGCGCGTCATCACGACTTCACGGCGCGCTACGGGCCAGCTGAACGAGGACCAACATTCCCGGAAGTATCTAATTCAGACTAAATAATAGGTGCATGTGACCGGGATCGTCAACAAAATCAGGGTGTCGCAGGCATGACCGTAGAAGGGCAGTTAGAATCGGGTTTGTGCCACGCCTAGCGACGAACAATGCCAGCAGCGCTCCCTTAGCGACTACCAAGTCCGCCAAGACCCGAGCCCGGATCTTGGATGCCACGGCGCACATTTTGTGCCGCAAAGGTTTCTCCGGAACTCGCCTGAGCGATATCGCCGACCGCGCCGAGTGTCAAGCACCGGCAATTTACTACTACTTCGAATCGCGCGAGGACCTGATCGAAGAGGTCATCTGGCAGGGAATGGCACACTTGCACGACCATGTGCGCAAGGCCCTCAAAGCTGCGAGCAGCGTGTCACCCGCGGAACGCCTGAACATCGCACTGGAGCAGCACCTACGCTTCATTCTGACCGAGTCCGACTACACAATGGCCGCGATTCGCAATGCCGCCCAGATGCCCATCGAGCTGCGCGATCGGCAACTCGCCGAGCAGCAGAAATACGCGGTGCTGTGGAGGAAGCTGTTCCGGGACGTGCGAACGGCCGGGCAACTTCGGCCGGGCGTCGACGAGCGGCTCGCACGCATGCTCATCCTCGGTTCGCTCAATTGGTCCACCGAATGGTGGCAGCCACGCGGAGAGTCTGTCGACACCTTGGTCCAGAACGCCAAGCGCATGCTCAACGGAGGATTCCTCAAAGAGGTCGATAACGAGGTCGACTGAGCCCCCGATGACAAGCCGGGGATCTCACGGGCCGATGACGGCCCACGAGATCCCCGGTTTCCAGCTACCCGCCTCCACCGACCACCACGTGTTCCGTTAGCAGGCGCTGGGTGGCCGCGCCCTCCGCTCCCTCGGGCGTCGGCTCGCAGGTCTTCGATGTGGCCGTCCGCCTCGTCGCCAGCGAAGCTGGGAGTTCAGCTCTCCAGCTCGACGGAGAGCATGTGCGGTGACGGAACACTGCGAAAGTCCATCCAGTGCCCGTGAGGAGTCCATCCCATGTGGAACGGGAGCTCGATGCGACAGATCGGCCCAGTGCTGATGTCATCCGTATCAAAGATCTGGAACTCGCCGAGGTGCTCCTTGAACTTGGACACAGGAACGATGAGGTAACCATCGCCTTCGGGGGCGTCTACAGTCCGAGGGACAAACGCCGGCTCGAACGGGGACTCGTGGCGATTTGCGGTCAACTTCACTCGCTTGTCCGACCCACTGCGCATGTTGCGTCGAATTAGCGTGTCCATCCGCATCGCGCCTGGCCTGCTATCGCTGGGCGAGCCTCCCACGAGAACACCCCAGTCGTAGGGTCGGCCGAAGTGCCGTTCATCGATCTTCGGGAGCTCGCACATGACATCGTCGAGCACCTCACTCGTGACTGTTCGTGTCTTGAGGTTGATCGTCCATCTGCCAAGCACACTCGGCGCAACCTGGAAGAACGGAATGAAAGGGTCACCTGGTGCTGACATCTCGTCGGTTTGGAACGGCGGACGCCCGAACAACGGTGCGTCGAGCTGGATCGTGTCACCGATCTCGTTAGCCGACAGCATGTGCATCATGTACTGCGGCGGCAAATCGGCAGTGATCCAGATGATCTCCGAGTTGATGTCGAAGCGGTTGATCAGCGCCAGCATGATCGGCTTGGCGACTTCCCATCCGTACCCACCAAGGCCCTTATTCGCCTTTTCGCTCGAGAGCGTGAACGGTTGGAACGGCAGAATGAAGTAGTTCTCGGACAACCACGCGTCGTGGGCGACGGTGTTGTACGGGGCATCGAGAATAGGACGCGACTGGACATCGCCGTTGGGCTTGATCCAGTGAAGGGTGACGAACGGGCGCACGTCGCTGTAACCCCACGCATACAGCATCCCCGTGTCCGCATCCCACTTCGGGTGCGGCGCCATATTGCCGTCATTCTCGTCGATGGGCTCACGGATACCCCGTGAGAGGTCCTTGCCCCAGGAGGGAAAACCCTTGGTCTCGAGCGTTATTGGATCGATGCGAAGCGGAGCCCCGGCCTGCTCACCAACCGCGAAGATGTCGCCAGCGAAGGGGAAAGCATTCACCAGCGCCGTGTTGTGAGAAAGCAGACGCGTCTGCTCATTGCGGATGATGTCACCGAGACCCATCGCACGCCAGTCTTGGCTGATCGCGCAGTCCTCCCACTCGAAGAGGGCTTCTCCGGCCTTCTCCTCGGCCCGGAACTTGGGCGTCCTTACCCACCGGTTGCGGAAGGACGCCTTTCCGTTCTCGAGAACCAAGCCCTGAACCATGCCATCAGTGGTAAAGACACTCTCGACCCCCTGACGCGCAGGGCGTCGAACGGTCGGGCCGTTATGGTACAGCCCACCGTAGATGTCCTTGGGGATCTGACCCTCAATGACTCGACATTCCGGAACCGTGGCCTCGAAGGCCATGGGCCAGAACACTCCCCTTTGCTGCATGCTCATCGCTCCTCAGTCTTGAATCTACTTTTTTGAATCTTGATTTAATTATGCTCTTGGCTAGGATCACGTGTCAACACGACGAGTTCAGAATGAGCGCAGCATGACCTCCGACATATCGGCCGCTCAGGGCATTTCGCGCTTTTAGGGTGGCCACCGCGAGCTAGTCGTTAGCGAGCAATTCAGCGCCATCATCGATCGCGCCTCGCCGAACGGCTCTGTCGGCGGTGAGGGGCGAGTACTTCAGCCTCTGGATGCTGCCAAGACGGTCCAAGACACCGGAGTCGGCGGGCTACGGTCGGCACAGACCGCCATATCTGATCGTCAGGTGGCTGCAGGAGCGCCATGCCGGCGGATTCCTCTCAGCGATGGGCCGCTGGAGAAGAGGCTTTGAGGTCCGTCATCGGCTTTGCCATTAAATTCGAGCCTCCGGCCCCCGTGCAATCGGATCAACGAGGAGTAGGAGGAGCCTCTCCTCTTGAACGGCGAGGCATCGGACCCGAGCTGGCTGCTTTCACTTCTCACATAATCTCATGCCAGACGGAGGATAGTCAGACCAAGCATCGGGTACCGCTCGAATGCACGTATTGCACTCCGAAGACCTGCCGGGACAGCACCCGTCGGGGTGGCGCCTCAAATCGCAGCCCGCCTATCCGCGAAGTCCTCGCGGAACGGCTCATGCTTACAGAGACGGGCAAGGTTGGCGGCTGGCTTCGAATCAGAAGCGAACGACTAACGCCCCTTGACCGCTGATCCGCCCACCGCGAGTCGTGCCATCCGCTCCCCGAGAACCCGCCGCGACTCGCTCGTCCGCGCCCAGCGACTCGAGCATCTCGGGTATCTGCGCGTTGAGGATATCCTGGCGGTTGAAGGTGATACGACAGCTGCCGTCCGTCTGGGCAACCAGCAGTGAGCCGGATGTCAACGTCGTCATAAAGCACCTCCGTTGTCAGGACGGTGGCACCTAGGGATTGTGCACGCTGAATGACGAGGCGATGTCACGCCCGATGATCTCTTTCATGATCTCGGTCGTACCGCCGTAAATCGTCTGCACGCGCGAGTCGATGAAGGCACGGGCAACGGGATACTCGATCATGTACCCATAGCCGCCATGCAGCTGGACGCATCGGTCAACGATCCGTTTCTGGAGCTCAGTGGTCCACCACTTACCCTTCGCCGCATCCGTGGCCGTCAGGGTCCCAGCGTTCTGGCGGACGGCGAGGCTGTCGACATAGGTTTCCGCGATGTCCAGTTCGGTCGCCATTTCGGCCAGCGCGAACCGTGTGTTCTGGAACTCACCGATCGGCTGACCGAATGCCTTTCGCTCGAAACAGTACGCAGCGGTCAGGTCGAAGATGGCGCGAGCATCCGCAACCGCGCCAAGTGTCGTGCTCAGCCTCTCGCGTGGGAGGTGCCTCTTGAGCTGTGACAACCCGGTCCCGTACGTGCCGAGCAGGTTCTCCAGTGGTAGACGCACATCGTTGAAAAAGAGCTCGCCGGTGTCCTGCGAGTGCAGACCCACCTTCTGCAATGGCCGCCCGCGCTCGAATCCAGGCATGCCGTCCTCGACCACGAACAAACTGAAGCCCAGAGAACCATCGTCTTTCACCGTGCGCGCCGCAACGATGACGATTCCGGCAATCGTGCCGTTCGTAATAAATGTTTTGCGACCTGATAAGACCCACTCGTCACCGTCTCGGCGCGCCATCGTTGACATCCCCCGCAAATCGCTGCCCGCTTCCGGTTCGGTCATAGCGACGGCTCCGACAATCTCGCCCGCCGCAAGACCAGGCATCCAGCGATCGAGCTGCTCGTCCGTACCGAGGTCCAGCAGGTAGACCAGAACCATGTCGTCCTGGTTCGCCAGGCCGATCGAGAAGGTGGTCGCTCTCGCCAGCGCCATCTCCTCGCTGACCACCATCCGGAAGCGCACATCGGTCTCGCCCGGTCCCCCGAACTTCTCCGGGATCCCCAGTCCGTAGATTCCAGCGTTGATCGCGGCGGTGAAGGCTGACAGGTCGATTCCACCCTCCTCCTCCCAACGGGCGTAGTGAGGCGTGACCTCCCGTTTGATGAAAGTCCTTACCGTGTCGCGGTACTGCTCGTGCACGTCCTCGTAGATCGCGCTGCTCATGAGACCGGAGCCATCTGGGGGGCGCCCGCAGAACGCTGTGACACGCTGACGCCAGGAAGGATCAACGCGGCGATCGCGTTCCTCAACACTGGCGGGCTGCCGCCGGCCACAATTGTTGCCACGACGTCTCGATGGATGCGCTCGATGGCGTAATTCGTGGTCGCCCCGTAGCCGCCATGGAGCTCCAGCGCCTTCAGCGTGATCTGCGAGGCCACTCGCGCGCCGTAGAGCTTGGCGGCCGTTGTCTCCAACGCCCGCGGGTAGTTACCGTCGATTGCCGAGGCCGCGGCATTTCGCGCCATCAGCCGCAGCGCCTCGAGGTCCGTCCACATGTCGACCAGGGCGTGGTAGACGGCCTGGAACTCGGCCAATGGCCGTCCAAAGGCGACTCGTTCGCGGACGAACCTCTCCGCTTCGTCGTATGCGGCGCCAGCCATGCCGAGGTTGAACGCACAGTTGTGCAATCGCTCCATGTTGAAGGCAGTCATCAGGTCACCGAAGCTGCCCGGCCCCCGAATGATGTTCTCGACAGGAATCACGACGTTCTCCAGCGTCAGGTCCCCGTGAGGGATACCTCGGCACCCAAGGAATTCGGGGCCAGCCTCGATCGTCACACCAGGCATGCCTTCTTCGACGATGACCGCGCCGATTCCTCGGTGCCCCGCAATGTCATCGAACCGAACGAACACGGCATAGAGCTGGTTTACCGTTGCTCCGGTCACAAAGTTTTTCTTGCCGTTGAGGACCCAATCGTCGCCTCTTCGCTCTGCAGTGGTGACAAGGGAGGTCAAGTCCGACCCAAAATCCGGCTCGGTGAGCGCAATGGCGCACTGCCTTGCTCCGGTGACGAGGTCCGGAAGAAACTTGTCCCGGGTCGTCTGCGACTCGGCCATCATCACCATGCACGGTCCCGGTCCGGCTGTGGCGAACAGCGGCTCGCCGATCGCCCAGAACTGCGAGTTCCTGAACATCGCCTCGACGGTGATCAGATAGTCCATCGCGGTCAGTCCCTGGCCGCCGTACTCGGTAGGCATCGTCAGGCCAAGGAGCCCGTGCGCCCTGACATGCTCCACGACCTCGGAGTACGGCACCTTGTTCGACCGATCCCATTCCGCCGACCTGCCACGAAGGGCGGCTCCAGCGGCCTTCGCACGCTCCTGCAGTTCCAGCTGTTGCGCACTGAGGGTGAAATCCACAGCATTCTCCCGTCCTCATACGCTCGACACGAGCGCATGCTTTTGAAGCTTGATTCAAAACTGTATACTACATGAAGAACGGAGGCGCGTCACGGCCTCGAACCCCTCAACGATTCCGAAACGTGTCGAAGAATGACGGTGCGTCGCATAGTGTTCGAGAAGAAGCCGTGAAGACTCCCGCGCGATGGTGACGCCATTCCTGAGTCTTTCGCGTCCTGAGTCTTTCGCGATCGTAGTTGCGACGCGGCAGACGCCCTCGCGTCGACCTCCTGCGGGGTGCCCCGGATGCGGATTGACCACCACGGGTCGCTGCGTGCAGGTCGACGTGCCGACTCAAAGTTCGGCAAGTCCCACCGACCGCTGCTGTATCGGTCGCCCGTCTCGGCGTTGCCGACGCTCGCGTGAAATCGAAAATACCGAAGTGGTGGGCACGTCCCGTCCGCCGCGGCCAGCGGTCCAGATCCCGATCACCACTTCGGCGAGCTGTTTCCCGATCAGCGCATGCAACCGCGCGATCCCGTCCACTCCTTCCGGAAGCCCGCCTTGCTCAGCCTCCGTCCGGGCCGGGCCCATCAGCTCGAGATCATGATGATCCTGAGTTCAAACGTCTCCTACAAACAGCAACATCAGCGGCGCGTCTCGCTGCGTCATGTTCGCCACTCCCTGCCGTCAGCGTGCGGAAGAACTGTCAGCAATCTATGTGGCAGTGCTTCAGTGGCACTGACATTCCATCAGCGATTCCGTTCTGCCCGGCGGACCGGCAGGGCACGATCATTTTCCAGGACTCCAAGTCCAGCAGGAAGAGCACTCACCTACCCGCCGCTACCGGTCACGAGTCTGCCGCATGGCCAGACCCGCTAGCACTCGATAGGGACTCGGGAGGCGGGGTTGGGCGCGCGGCTACTCGCCAAAGGCGACCAACGAAGGCTTGGACCGATGACGAAGAAGCGGATCCGGGATGCGGGCCGAGGTGACACTCACGACGAGACCCGAGCCGACGTGGTGTGGATCCCCCCGCCAGACAAGCCTCAGCCGAGGTTATCGAGGAATTCGACCACATGGGTGGCGAAGACATCGTTGTCGTCACCCGCGATCATGTGGCCGGCGTCTGCCGACTCGACCTGGGCCTGAGGGATGAGCGCCTTCATCTCCTGCACGCCTGCTTCGCTGACGACGTCTGAGTGCTTCCCGCGGACCAGCAGGGTCGGGACGGTGATTGCTCCCGCCGCCTGTGCAAGGCGCTCGACGTGAGCAACGCTCATTCCTTCGTCGGACTGGGTGAGAAACTGAGGATCCCAGTGCCAGTACCAACGGTCGTTCGCATGCAGACGGACATTCTTCCTGAGCCCATCCAGTGATGCGGGTCGAGGACGATGCGGGTTGTAGCCATGGATCGCGTCGGAGACTTCTTGCAGGTCGGCGAAGCCATCAGGCGAGGCCTCCATGAAGTCACGAATGCGCGCCGCGCCTGACTCTTCCACTCGCGGCGTGATATCGACGAGAACGAGTGCCCGCGCGAATCCCGGAGCCTCACCTGCTGTCAGCATGGCCACGATGCCGCCCATTGATGCGCCCACCACGACCGGGTCTCCGCCTACGAGCGCACATGCGCGACTGAGGTCGCTCACCATCGCATCGAACCGGTAGTCTCCGGTCGGATCCCAGTCACTGTCGCCGTGACCACGAGCGTCGTATGCGAGGACTTTCCAGCCCGCCCGAGCGAACAGCGCGCTGCTGACCCTCCAGGAATGGCGAGTCTGTCCGCCGCCGTGAAGCATGACTATCGAGCCGCGAGGTGGCACCACAGGGTCAGGAAGCCACAAGTCGCCGACTAACGCAATGCCGTCATTCACCTCGAACTTGACGATCTCGTGCGACACGCCGTTCCTCTCGTCGGCAAGGAGAAGCCTCCTCGCGCGTGTTGTCTGATCTAGGCGCATTCGATGACAGGTGCCATTCCGTGGCCGCCACCATGTCTGCGGGCGGTGAGGCCGTGCGGCATTCTTCGCCAGCAGATCTCGGGATGTGGGTACATACAGCGGCGATATTCTTGGCGGAACCGGCCTTCTGTCAATCGTGCTCCCAGCGCCCGTCACTTCTGCTCGTTCGCGGGCCGTCGTAGCCCCCGCCGGATTGTCGACTGACTTGACGAACCCGTTCATCGGCCTGTCTTAATATAGATTAAGTCATGCTTTGGCGTACCGGGCGCCGGATCCGCGCCTATGAGCAGAACACATTGCCTTCTTGGGCTCTACCGTCCCATCAATCACTTCCCGCACGTCGAGCAGTCGAATCCTGCGGCGGACGTCGCTGTCCGGGGCGGGCTAGCGAAGTACAAGCGTTACCCGAACGGACTGTTCGGTCTAACTCAGCTCGAGTTCACGCCTATCAAACTCTCCGGCCGCAGTGCGTGGTATGTCGTTGACGAAGTCAACCCTCTGAGGTGCCTTCTCGTGCGCAACTCGGTCGCGGGCGTAGTCGATGATATCGGCAGCTGGTCGGAACATTCGCGGACTTCCGGCTTGACCCTCACGACTGCTTTGAACTGCTGTCCCCGCTTCAGATCGTCGACGCTGATCACAACAACGTCGTAGATTGCCGGGTGCATCATCAAGACGTCTTCGACCTCCTCCGGGCAGCGGTCGACTCTGCTGAAGGTGGTCATGTTGCTGTGCGATCGGCCAGGAACAAATAGCCATCCGCATCAAGAAATCCGTGGTCACCCACTGCGGTCCAGGTGGGATGGTCGGGATGTCGAGCAGCAGCAGTTTTCTCCGGGTCCTTGTGATACTCGAACGGCTGGTCTTCACGTTCGAAATAGACGGTGCCAACCTCGCCGGCGGGTAGCTCTGTCCCCTCGTCGTCACAGATATGCAGTGTTCCGAGCACACTGCGACCTACCGAACAGGGTTTCGTGAGCCATTCGTCCGACGAGATGGTGGTAAATCCGTTTCCCTCGGTGGGCGAGTAGTACTCGTTCAAAATCATTCCTACCCAGTCGATCATGGACTTCTTGACGGAGGGAGGACATGGTGCTGCAGCGTGCACGACACTGCGCAGACTGGATAGGTCGTATTTCGCGCGAACGGCTTCGGGCAGCTGCAGCATACGCACGAACATAGTCGGCACCATCTGGGCGACGGTAACGAAATGCTGCTCGATGACCCGCAAAGCCTCCTCCGCGTCGAATTTCTCCATCACTACCACGGTGCCCCCATACGCGTGAACAGCACCGCACCAACGAAGAGGTGCAGCGTGATAGATCGGGGCCGGCGAGAGATACACATCTGAAAAGGTCAATTCATATGCAGAGCCGATGGCGCTCGTGGTGGGATCACCCGGCTGATCGACCTCGATCTGCAGCAGCGGCGATTTCATCCCCATTGGGCGGCCCGTAGTTCCAGAGGAGTAGAGCAGGTCGGAGCCGCGGGGACACTGGACAAGCGGCACACCTACGTTCGCACGCATGTCCTCGTAGGACCGATACCCCTCGATCTGACCGCCGAAACAGAAGCGGTCCGCGATCTGCAGGGTGAGCGGAACCAACGCTTCGGCAAAGGCCCGGACACCCGCCGAAACGACGAGAACCTTCGAATCACTGTCGTGAATGATGAAGGCAGCGTCGACGGGTGAGAGATTGCGATCGACCGGTGTCACGTACAGACCGGAGCGCAGGGCAGCCCAATATAATTCGAAGCACTCCGGCGCGTTGTCCGACACAAAAGCGAACGCGTCGCCCTTACGAAGCCCCAGGTCGTGGAGTACCCGCGCGAACCTCGCCGAGTTCTCGTTGAGTTCTCGATAGGTCAGAGTGCGTCCCGACTCGCTCATGACTACAGCTGGCCGGTCAGGCGATGTCACAGCATGCACACCGGGAAACATGTCGCTAAACCTCGAGTCGTTATCGACGGTGGGACGGTGGGTGACGATCATCCAGAGAGGCTTCTGCGGCCGTCTCGCAACGCAGGGTTCCGTCGGAGATCATCTGGCGAACTTCGAGGGCGCGAACCTTGCCCGAAGCAGTGGTGGGGAGCGTGTCGGTGAAGTACCACCGCTGTGGCACCTTGTACTCCGCCAGATGCGTCGCACAGTGCCGTTCCAGATCCTCTCGAAGTGCGTGATGGTCGGTGGCCGCGTTGCACACCACCACTCCTGCGACGATCTCACCGAGCCGCTGATCAGGTATTCCGACAACGACCACCTGAGCGACAGCGGGGTGACCGCTCAAGCAGTCGGACACTTCGTTCGGAGAGATGTTCTCCCCTCCCCGGATGATCAACTCTTTGAGCCGGCCGGTGAGCGTGATCATCCCACGCTCATCCATCGATCCGAGGTCGCCGGTGTGGAGCCATCCGTCGAGGTCTACGGTGCGGGCAGTGGCCTCAGGGTCTCGAAAGTACCCCAGCATCTGCTGGTAACCACGCGCGCATATTTCTCCGGGGACGTCGACCTCTTGCGTATGCCCCGTGACCGGATCGGCGATGCGGCATTCGACCTGCGGAAGCGGGCGGCCGACTGTTGTGGTGATGCCCCTCGCGCTGTCGTCGCGTCGCGTCGCGGTCAATGGGGCCGATAGCTCCGTTTGACCATAGACGTTGAGCACCGTGCCACCGAACAATTCCCTAGCCTTCTCGATCATCGAGGAGGGTACGCTTGCGGCGCCGACCAGGATGGTGGGAATGGTTTGGGGTGCAATATCACCCGCCTTCGCCGTCTGCAGGAGACCATGCAACATCGCGGGTACTAGAAGAATCGTCGAGACCCCCTCACGTTCGACGGTCGCCAGTACCTCCGTCGGATTCCAGCGGTCCACGATGACGAGGGTGCCGCCGACCGCGAGCGCTCCGAGGGTCGAGGTTACGCATCCGGCGGTGTGAAACTGCGGAAAAGGCGAGAGGATGACCGAGCCGGGTTCGACGCCAGCGGTCAGCAGCGTGATGCGTGCAACGTTGACCATGGACCGGTGTGCGAGGAGAACGCCCTTTTGCTTCCCCGTGGTGCCCGAGGTGTATTGCAGCATGGCGGCAGTGTGGGGATCAACGGACGGCCACTCGAACGCGGGATCATGCGATTCCGTTGCCCAACGGGCGACGGTATCCAGAGAGTGAGCTGCTCGCACAAGTGGGCAATCGGGCAATATCGCCTCGATGACGGCGCCTAAGTCACGGTCACGGTAGGACGTCGTGAAGAGAAGCATCGTCGCTTCGGAGTTTGCAAGTGTGTATCGCAGCTCGTCGATTCCCGCTTGCGGGTTGAGGGCAACCAGGACCCGGCCGGTCATCGCGGCCGCGTACTCGATGAGCGGCCATTCGACGACATTGGCCACGAGCAGCGCGACATGTTCCCCAGGACGGGTGTGTTCGAGGAGAGCAGCGGCGATCGCCCGCGCCTTTTCGAGGATCTGGTGATATGTCAGGCGCTGATTCTCTCCGCGATGATCGTTACCGATCAGAGCCAGACGGTCCCCGAACTGGCCTGCCTGTGCTGTCAGCAGGGTGGCCGAGGTGTGGTCGAGCAAATCGATGCTCTCGTCTCGAGTCCAGTGTGCCTGCCGAAGCGGCGTGCCGATCCCTGCGGACATTATGTCTTCCATTCTCCCAAAAGGCACCCGCTGCCCGGTCGGTCGTGAGCGGATGGTGTGAGACTCGTCCGACCAGGTGCCGGTTATCGCGATTTTCAGCTGCTGACGAATTACGCTGGCGGATTCGTAATGTCGTTCAGGACGTCGGTTCGCGGCCATCCCACTCCCCCTATGTCTGCCATCCGCCGTCGATGACGAGATTTTGACCGGTGACGTACGACGACTCGTCCGACGCGAGGTACACCGCTCCTGCGGCGATGTCGTCGCCTGTTCCGAAGCGCTTGACAAGCATGTGATCGAGGCGCCTGGTGTCCGAGGTTCGACCGCCTGATGACAGATTTGGAGCTCCGACCTTCCTACATCAGCCGTCCGCCGCCGACCTCGAGGACTGCACCCGTCATGAAGCTCGACAGATCCGAGGCCAGGAACAGTGCCGTACCCGCGACCTCATGCGGTTCCCCCGCGCGCTTCATCGGAATCGTCGATTCCAGGTTCGCGAACGCTTCGGCAGACATCGCTGCGGTCATGGGTGTGCGGATGAGTCCGGGCGCGATCGCATTGACACGAACAGCCCTGCTCGCGAGTTCCTTCGCGGATGCTTTCGTCATACCCACGATGCCGGCCTTTGCCGCGCTGTAGTTGGTCTGGCCGAAGTTACCGCCCTTACCCGACAGGGAAGACATATTGATGATCGAGCCGCGCCCCTGCTCGCGCATGATCGCGCCGGCGGTCTTCACACCGAGCCAGGTGCCGGTCATGTGGACGTTGACGACCAGTTCGAAGTCGCTGAGCGACATTTTCGCCATCCGGTTGTCGCGGGTGATACCGGCATTGTTGACCCAGATGTCGAGTGATCCGAACTGTGACACAGCACTGTCGGCTACCCGTGAAACCGCGTCTTCGTCGGTCACATTGCATGCAAGAGCCACCACATCCCCGCCACCAAGCGATTCCGCGGCGATCTCGGCCTTGGCCTGGTCGAGATCGGCGATGATGACCTTCGCGCCGTGCTTGGACAACGCCGCGGCGATCTCGTAACCGATTCCCTGAGCGGCTCCGGTGACGACGGCCACCTTTCCTGCTACCAAGCCCGGCTCTGTGACAAGCAATTCCGGAGCCAATGCAATTTCAGACATTCGTCAAACCCTCTTTTCATAGCATGCTCGGCCGATGATCAGCTTCTGCACTTCATGGTTGCTTCGTAGATGCGTTACATATGGGGATCGCGATGGAACCGCTCGGTCGGGGGGCGTTCCGCATCTGCCCGAGGGCCTTTACACCTCCGGTCCGCGATGCCGTGGTTTCGTCCCGAACAGAGACCGGAGGACTAAGTGGCCGAATTCCACTGCGCGCTGTACGTCTTCTCGCATTTTCAACCCATGCCCGCCGTACTCCTCGGGAAGGGCACACCCGAACAGAGGCACCGCAATGGATGTACTCGGCGATAGCGTCGGCCTCGTCGCGGCGAAGTCCTCTGCTTGCGTATGAATACGATTACTGCCGTGACTATCTGGACGAAGCCGTCTTGGTCGATGACTCGAGTTCTTATCTGTACCGAGTCGTGCTGGGAGGTATACGCTCAATGCCTTCGTAGGCGGGTTCGGGACGCCAGGGGAACCATTCCGGAAGGTCGGAGCCCGGGTTGAGTGTCCACACCGGGGGACGCTTGTCCAGGAACGCCTTGACTCCCTCTGCGGCGTCCGGGCCCGATCCGGTGTACGCGATCGCCGCGGACTCGATCTCATGCGCGACCATCGGGTGGTCGGCGCCCATCATCTGCCACAGCAGTTGGCGCGTCAGCGCGACGGATACCGGGGCGGCGCTTCGTGCGATTTCCTGCGCAATCTCGGTGGCGACGGCGAGGACTTCTTCGGCGGGATGGAGGCTGCGCACCAGCCCGGCTTCAAGAGCTTCCTTGGCCCGGAACACTCGCCCGGTCATCGCCCAGTCCAGGGCACGGTTCGGTCCGACGACGCGCGGGAGGAACCAGCTTGCCGCGCCGTCAGGAACGATGCCACGAGCTGTGAACGGGAACCCAATCTTCGCAGAGTCCGCGGCGACCCGGATGTCCATTGGAAGAGTCAGTGACGCACCGAATCCCACGGCCGGCCCGTTGATCGCAGCGATGACGGGCTTGAGGGAGCGGAAAATGCGCAGGGTTACTCGCCCACCGGTATCACGGGGCGGACCTGATTCGCCGTTTGTCCGGTTGAACGAGTCCCCCCCGGAGGAGAGGTCCGCCCCAGCGCAGAACGCGCGCCCGGATCCTGTCACCACGACGGCGCGCACCGAGTCGTCGGCGTCGGCAGCGTCGAAGGCGTCGATGAGTGCGTCGCACATGGCGGTGGTCACTGCGTTGAGGTTCTCGGGGCGATTGAGTGTCACGAATGCGACGTTGTCGGAGACCTCGTAGAGGATGTCGGGCACGGTCTGTGGTCCTTTTCCGGCTTGTTCAGTGGTTGAGGAGTTCGAGGATCGTGGCGTTGGCCATGCCGCCGCCCTCGCACATCGTTTGGAGCCCGTATCGGATTCCGTTCGCCTTCATGTGGTGGACGAGCGTGGTCATCAAGCGGCCACCAGAGGCGCCGAGCGGATGGCCCAGGGCGATGGCGCCACCATTCGGGTTCAGACGGGTCGGGTCGGCACCGGTCTCGGCCAGCCAGGCCATCGATACGCTCGCGAACGCCTCGTTGACCTCGAATGCACCGATGTCGGCGATGCCCAGCCCGGCCTTACCGAGGACCTTCTCCGTCGCCGGAATCGGACCGGTCAGCATGAGCACTGGGTCGACACCGGCCAGCGCGAAGCTGTGCAGTCGTGCGAGCGGCTTCCATCCCAGCTGACGTGCACGTTCGCTGGTCGTGATGAGCAGTGCGGAAGCGCCGTCGGAGATCTGCGAGGAGTTCGCGGCCGTGATGACTCCGTCCTCGGAGAATGCCGGCTTGAGCTTGGCTAACGACTCGAGCGAGCCGCCGCGCCGCACACCCTCATCGGTGTCGACGACCGATGACGTTCCGTCCTCACCCGTCACCTCGATGGGAGCGATTTCGTTCTTGAAACGGCCTGCATCGATCGCCTCGGCGGTCTTGGCGTGCGACTCGAGTGCATGCTGGTCGAGATCGGTGCGGCTGAAACCCCAGCGGCGGGCGATGGTCTCCGCGCTCACTCCCTGGTTGAACTCGATTCCGTCGTAGCGAGCAAGAGCTTTGGGTCCGTACGGTTCCCCGAACCCTGCCCGCCGCGGTGAACCCATCGGCACGCGACTCATCAGCTCGACACCGCCGGCGACCGCGATGTCGTACTGACCCGACATGACACCTGCGGCGGCGAAGTGGACTGCCTGCTGCGACGAACCACACTGACGGTCGATGGTCACCGCGGGGATGTCCTCCGGCCAGCCGGCTCCGAGCACGGCGAAGCGGCCCAGGTTTCCACTCTGTTCACCTACCTGCGACACGCAGCCCCAGATCACGTCCTCGACCAGGGTGGGATCGAGGTCGTTTCGGGCCGCGAGTGCCTCGAGCACCATGGCGGACAGGTCGACCGGGTGGACGCCGGCCAAGGCGCCGTTGCGCTTCCCTACGGGGCTTCGTACTGCATCGACAATGACGGCGTCTCTCATTGGACTACCTTTCTCGGCTTCTGACTACGGTCGCGACGGCACCCTCTGGCCGTCGTGGGGGGTCGATCGATTTGTGGGTCTTCAGGATCCGGTCCACTTCGGCGTCCGCTTCTCCGCGAACGCCCGGGCACCTTCTTGTGCGTCGGAGGACGCGAAGACAGGACCGGTGATGTCTCGTTGGCGATCGAACTGCTCGGTGGTGGACCAGTCACGCGCCTGCGCGACCACTTGCTTGGTGGCGCGCACGGCGAGCGGACCGTTGGCCACGATCCGTCCGGCCAACTCGAATGCCCCGGCCAGCGCCTCGCCCGGTTCGGTTACCCGATTGATCAGTCCGAGTTCGAGAGCGCGGTCGGCGGTGAGGTGCTCACCGGTCAAGGCGTACTCGAGTGCGACTCGTTCGGGGATCAGCCTGGGCAACCGGAGCAGTCCCCCGGCGGCGGCAACCAGACCCCGTTTCGTTTCTGGCAGGCCGAAGACAGCGGCCGATGAGGCCACGACCAGATCGCAGGCAAGTGTGATTTCGAAGCCGCCTGCCAGGGCATAGCCCTCGACTGCGGCGATCAGGGGCTTCTGTGGTGGGTTCTCGACGAAACCTGCGAAGCCGCCCTGGGGTGTGGCCGGGCGGATTCCTTGTACGAACGCCTTGAGGTCCATTCCTGCGCTGAAAGTGCCGCCGGCTCCGGTAATGATGCCGACGACCAGATCGTCCCGCCGGTCCAGTTCCGCGAGCGCCGACTCGATTCGCTCTGCGACTTCCAGATCTACCGCGTTCCGTGCGCTGGGCCGATTGATGGTAATCACCAGTGCGCCATCTGTGACTTCGGTGAGCACGACTGGGGCATGCGTCTTTGGCTCAACTGCTGTCATCGCGATCCTCCTGTGGCAGTGCGATTCATAAGCCCAGCGACTTGCTGATGATCGTTTTCATGATCTCGCTGGTTCCGCCGTAGATTCGGGTCACCCGTGCGTCGGCGTAGAGACGGGCGATGGGATATTCGAGCATGTATCCGTATCCGCCGAACAGTTGCAGGCACTTGTCGACCACTCTGCCCTGTAACTCTGTGCAGAAGAGTTTGACCTTGGCCGCGTCGACGGCGCTCAGTTCGCCTTGGTCGTGGTCGTCGAGCGCCCTGTCGACGAGCATCTGCCCCGCCTCTATCTCCGTCGCGCATTCGGCGAGAATGAATTTCGTGTTCTGCATGCTCGACAGCGGCCTGCCGAAGACGTTGCGGTCCTTGACGTAGGTGGTGGTTTCGTTTAAGGCGGCGACTGCGGCAGCCTGTGATCCCACTGCGATCGACAGCCGTTCCTGGGCGAGATTGTGGCCGAGGTAGTCGAACGCACGACCTTCTTCGCCCAACAGGTTCGCAGCCGGCACCCGCACGTTGTCGAAGTACAGTTCGACGGTGTCCTGCGCCTTCATCCCCAGCTTGGACAGGGTGCGGACCACACCGAATCCGGGGCTCGAGGTTTCTACGACGAGGATGCTCAGGCCCGCGCGCCGGTTGTCCAGGTCGACCGGTGCCGTCCGTGCGACGACGAGCATCAAGTCTGCGTTGACGCCACCGGTGATGAAGGTTTTCGACCCGTTCAGCACGTAGGTGTCACCATCGCGGGTGGCGGTACTGCTGATGCCTGCGAGGTCCGATCCGGTCCCCGGTTCGGTCATTGCGATTGCGGAGATCAGGTCGCCGCTGGCGGCGCCGGGAAGCCATCGTTGCTTTTGTTCCGCAGTGGCGTACTTCAGCAGGTACGGCAGCACGATGTCCATGTGAACTCGCAGCGACCCCAGGCCGAGCTTCGCGCGCAGGGTCTCCTCGGTGAGGACGGCGCTGTACTTGTAGGTCTGCTCGCCGCTTCCTCCGTATCCTTGCGGGATCTGGATTCCGAGAATGCCGAGCTCGCCAACCTCGTTGTAGAATTCGCGCGGCGGAGCGCCCTGCTCTTCCCACTTCTCGAAGTTGGGTACGACATTCTTTTCGAGGAACCCTCGTACCATCCGCCGGAATGCGTCGTGTTCGTCCGTGAAAACCTTGCGTTTCATCTCGACTTTCCTGATCAGTGAAGGGGTAGTCGTGGCCGTGGTGGTCCAGCCTCAGTTATCGCGGTGCCATGCGGTTGGCGCCGTCGAGCCGGAGGGTCTCACCGTTCAGGTAGCCGTTGTCGATGATTGAGCACGCCAGCTTGGCGTACTCGTCCGGTTCACCGAGTCGCGCCGGGTGGGGAACCCCACTTGTAAGGGACTGGCGCACGTCGTCACGCAATCCTGCAAGCATCGGGGTATCCATTAGGCCCGGCGCGATCGTGCACACTCTGATGTTCTTTGTAGCAAGGTCGCGTGCTGCGCAGATCGTCAGGCCTGCGACACCTGCCTTGGATGCGGCGTATCCGGCTTGTCCGATCTGCCCCTCGAAGGCAGCGATGGACGCGGTCCACACCATCACGCCACGCTCGCCGGCGATCAGCTCGTTTCCGGCCATGTTTGCGGCGGCAACACTTGACACGTTGAAAGTCCCGAGGAGGTTGGTGCGCACGATAGTGGCAAACAAGTCACCGTCACCCCGCGAGCCGTCCTTGTTCACAAGCCGGACCGAGCCTCCACGGCCGGCTGTGTGCACGAGCACTCGGAGCGGTGATCCGAGCGATGCCTCCGCAACGGCGTTCTCGACTTCGCCGATGTCAGTCACATCGGCAGGAACGAATCGTGCGCGTTCACCGAGCGATGCCGCGACTTCCTTTCCCTGCGAGGACGGAAGATCAGCGATGACAACCGACGCACCCAGGTCGATCAGTCGGCGAGCTGTTGCGAGCCCCAGTCCGGAGGCTCCGCCCGTCACCAGAGTGGACTTGCCGTTGATATCCATAACTCCCTCACCAAACATGTAGGTGCGACCTACTGGCGGCAGCAGTTCAGCCACCCCGTGCCGCGTCGCGGTCGGCGAGAGCGATCGTCGTGCACCGATCCGCTCACATAGATTTTATACTAGATTAAATCTAGCAGGGTCAAGGGGATTGCCGTGCGGATCGACAGGACCAACTAGTGTATGGACACAGAGCGGTGACACCCAAGCACTGTTGCGCCGTCATTCGCACTACCCGGGCCAAACAACGGTCCGCAGGGCATTTCTACCCACGGTATGCCGTGCACCCCAGACCCATGCTGGGACACTGCCCGGTCCGTTGGCTGCCAAGTGGACGCGGAAGTTTTATGCCGACACCAGTTTTCTAATGTAGATTCATACTATGATGTGGTAGTCACTGGTAGTTTGGTCTACTGCGAGAATTTCGGACATTGAAGGGGATTGATTCAGGCCGCGATCGTCGGCTGCTGGTAACTGCAGTGGACGTCGTCCGGGTACCGGTAGCCGAGCGCAGAATCCCGGCGCCGCGAGTTGTGAACCCTTCGATGCACCTGACGATGTCCTGTCGCGCTCGCTGTTTCGTTGCATAGAACGTGCGGTAGACACATTCGTTCTTTAGCGCTGCGAAGAAACTTTCGGCCATACTGTTGTCCCAGCACACCCCCGGTACGCCCCATCGAGGATCGAGTTCCCAATCCGGCCACGAGCCGCCGAAATGCGCCAGAGGTGTACTGGGCGGCCACGACCGGAGTGAAAGACCGCCCCCGGCTCGATCAGGGTCGTCGAGGCCGCGTTCGCCAGCTCGGCTGCGATCAAGTCAGTGCGCATGTGATCGGGCGATCGACCACCCGACAACCTTGCGGGAGAAACAGTCGATGACCGCCACAAAGTACTGCAACGACAGTTTGCGATGTCGACGTTTGTAGTGGCCGGCGCGCGCTCTGGCCTGGCTGGCGCGGCGCCAGTTCGACCAGTGCCAGACATGCACGAGGGCGTGTTCGACCGGACAGTCGACGCGGTTGAACAATTGCCGGATCTCGTTGATTGTCAGAGGTATTAGATCTCGGGTACCAGCCGGAGATCCCGCTTTTGAGCGCCGCGGCGCACGATCGTCAGGAAGGCGGCCTCGGCCATCGACAAGGTGATGTGCAAGTACGAGGCCGGGGTACCCGCGCACCTGGTAGTGGTCGAGTCCGGTCTCGTTCTTGGTGGTCTGAAAGCACTCCCCGATCGCCCAGCGACTGCCGGCCACCCGGACCAGCTCGGCGGGTTCGGTCTCGGCGTGGCCTTAACAGATGTAGTAGGCCATCTCGTCGGGGTCAGTGATCGACCGGCGGGCCAGCAGCCGGTGATCGCGACCCCGTTCGCCACATCCGGAGTCGCCCGAACCCAGCCGGCGCTTGTAGCCGTTGGGCGCGCTGGCTTCTGGCTCTCGACCACTCCGGCGCCTAGAGCGTGTCTGCTATTTACGGACGCGATGATGAATGACGAGCGCAGCGACGAGTACGCCACCGAGGAAGGTGGTGGCGTACTTGTCGTAGCGAGTGGCGATGCCACGCCACTGCTTGAGACGCCCGAAACCACGCTCGACGGCGTTGCGTTCGCGGTAGCGGTCCTTGTCGAAGGCCGGCGGCCGACCCCCGGCCGATCCTTTCGCCTTGCGACGTCGGATCTGGTCGCGGCGTTCGGGGATGGTGTGCGAGATTCTGCGTTCCCGCAGGTCTTTTCGGGTGCTCGGGTGCGAGTACGCCTTGTCGGCCAGCAGGCGAAACGCTGCGGTGTCGTGGGCGCGGTGCGCGTCGAGCAGCGGCGCCAGGTAGGGGTTGTCGCCTGCCTGTCCCGGCGAGAGCAGCAGCGTCAGCGGGCAACAGAACGTATCGGTGAGGGTGTGGATCTTGGTGCTCAGCCCGCCGCGGGAGCGGCCGAGTGCGTGGTCGGCGGGTTCGTTGGCCAGATTCTTGTCATTCGACCGAGCCCCCTGTGTGCGCACCGGTCAGGGCGCCGGCCGAATGCTGGTGGCGCGGACAATCGTCGAGTCGATCGACAGCAGACGTTCGAGCTGTTCCTCTCGTTCGGGGGCTGCCGCCCGCACCGCGGCGAACATCCGGATGTAGGTGCCGTCGTCCGACCAGCGGCGATGCCGTTCCCAGATCGACTGCCACGGGCCGAAGTATTCGGGCAGATCGCGCCACGGTGATCCCGTTCGGAACCGCCAAGCGATTCCTTCCAGGGTCAACCGGTGGTCGTTCCACGGACGCCCCCTTCGGCCCGCCAGTGCGGGTAGGACGGGCTCGATCACAGCCCACAGGTCATCGGAAATCTCATCGGCGCGCAACACATACCCAGCATCACGCTTCAAGCATCAAACATTAAGCAGACACGCTCTAGTACTGCAACGGCACTTATGGGAGGTGTCCGCGACGTCGGTAGTGGGAGGTGCGGGCCTGGTGTTGTCGGCGCCGTCGCCAGTTCGACCAGGACCAGATGTGCTCGTCCGGGTGGGCGTGTCGCAGGATCAGTTGCATGAGCAGGCGGCGGATCTCGGGTAGCGTGTACGCGATCATGCCCTGATCTTCGATCCCGATTCCCCTTTTATCGCTTCGGTTTTCGTCCCGGCGAGCCAGGCGAGGGCGAGCATCGACAAGGTGATGTGGGCGTACCAGGCCCGGTAGGTGCGTACCTGGTACTGGTCGAGGCCGGCCTCGTTCTTGGCCTGCTGGAAGCATTCCTCGACCCGCCACCGGGAGCCGGCGATGGTGGCGAGTTCGGTGAGCGTGGTGCGGCGGGGTCCGGCGCAGACGTAGTACGCGATCTCGGTCGGATCGGAGAGGGATCGGCGGG
Source organism: Rhodococcus sp. A14 (assembly GCF_011603105.1). Lineage (NCBI taxonomy): Bacteria > Bacillati > Actinomycetota > Actinomycetes > Mycobacteriales > Nocardiaceae > Rhodococcus > Rhodococcus sp. A14. Next base: position 26,317 of record NZ_JAAOQS010000026.1, read on the forward strand.
CGAGCAGCCAGTGCCCGCGCCCGGGTGCCCAGGCGATCCGGATCGGGATCCGCACCCAGGAGTATTCGCGCCGGCCGTGCGCGCCGTCGCCGACGGAGATCCGGCGCCACTGCTTCGCCGGGACCGCGGCGATCATCTCGTCGGCGCGACCGGCGCGGCCGTCCGGGGTGAACACGTCGTCGTTGCAGCGCGTGGCCAGGACGTAGGAAATATCGCGTTCCTCGAGCCAGACCCGCAGGTACTTCACCTGCCCGTAGGCCTCGTCCGCGGTGACCCAGGAGAACGGGACCTGTGCGTCGAGGGCGCGTTCGATCATGTGTTGCGCCAGTCTCGGTTTGGTCGCGAACTCGATGTCGTCAGTGATGCCGGCGGCGCGGCACCGGTCGCGGTCGGAGGTCCAGGATTCGGGCAAGTACAGATCCCGGTCGATCAAGGCGTGGCCGGCGCCGCTGGCGTAGGCGAGGAAGACCCCGATCTGGCAGTTTTCCACCCGTCCGGCGGTGCCCGAGTACTGGCGTTGCACCCCGGCCGAGCGGGTGCCCTTCTTGAGGAATCCGGTGTCGTCGACGATCAGTACACCGGCCGGATCGCCGAGGCGTTCGACCACGTAGTCACGGACGTCGTCGCGGACGCCGTCGACGTCCCAGTCCGCGCGCCGCAGCAACCGTTGCATCCCGTCCGGGCTGATCTCGCCGGCGCGCTCGGCGAGGGTCCACCCGTTCTTGCGTTCCAGACCTGCAACCAAACCCGTCACATATTCACGGACTCGGGACCGCGGCTCCGACCGGGCGAACCGACCGGAGATCCGCTCATGCAACGCTTCCAACTCGGCAGCAACCAGATCGAGGACCACACAATCAGTATCGCGTACCTGTCAAGCAAGTGCCGTTGCAGTACTAAACGGCCGCCCAGTTCGAACTCATCGATGCCGGTGGTCATCGACCTGAACCATCCCGTCGGTGGTGAACACGCTCGCGACGCCCTGGCGCGGGGCCGCTGGGCAGGTCCGTTTCCGGTAGAAGCCACCGAACACGTCCGTGGGGATCTCCCCGATCGCCTGGCATTCGGGGACCGTCGCCTCGAACGCCATCGGCCAGAACACACCACGCTGACAGATATGTTTCCCGTCTCCGTAACCAATCCGGTTGATCGGCCTCAAGTCCCCAGCGGACGGCCCGGTGGGGGACTCCTCCGCGCGGGGTCAGCTCCAGGGTTGGACTAGGTCAAGCACGAAGGCCATCACGCCGATGCTGATGTAGAAGGCGGTCGGGCAGATTGCGAAGCCGACTGCGAACAACGTCCAGGGCTCGGCTGAGGACCGGCCGGGCAGGCGAGGGCTGTCCTCGGTCACAGCGGCGGACGGGCGCGACCCGGCACCAACCGGAGTGATGACCCGCTGGTCCGCATCGACGACCGCCGGAGGACCGTTCACCGCCATCGTCCCGCGCTCGTGCTGCATCCGCACGATCCCTCGGCCGGTCCAGGCCATCAGCATCAGGATGATGTTGACCCACACCAGGTTGGTGTAAGGGACGCCGAGAACCGTCCACTCCTCCCGGTAGCCATAGCGGTAGATGTCCAACGCGTAAATCGTCAGGCCCTCGACACTCACATCGAGCACCGCGAAGAAGACCGGCAGCACGACGTACTGCCAGCGACCCAGTTTTCGGTCGAGCCAGTCACGGTAACGCAGGATCAGCAGGGTGGTGATCCCGAAGAACGTCGCGTACGAGCACGGCGACCACAGCGGCTCGGGCCGGCCGGCGAGCGTGAAAAGGTTGATCGACCGAGCATCGTAGGTGAGATTGAGGAACCAATGATCAGTGAAGATCCAGTCCCAGAAGAAAATCGATATACATCCAGCGTAGAGGCCGGCGAGAAATCGGGTTCGACCAAACCGGAACACCAGGTATCCACCGAACACCGTGCCCAGGACTTGGGCGAACTCGTAGAGCCGAAGGACCACCAGCGGCGTCTCAGCCAACATGCGCCCGGACCCCGCTTTCGTAATCAACCGGCTCGATCATGACCCCTCGACCACTCGAACGGACGAGCTTCGCCGTCTCGTCGGCGCCCGCGCGATTGCCTCGATACGCCACGACGACGTCATACGCCCTTGTCGGCGTCGCCGATCGTCTCGACCACGACCACACGCACGTCGTCGCGGAGCCCCTCACAGTCCCAGGAGTAGAAGTTCAGCAGCCGCTGAATGCCTCCGGGCCCGCATCACCCGGCCCTCGAGCCACGTCGGATGCTTCTGATGCCAACTGCGGCACTTCCGGGGCCGGACGGCAAGACTCAGTTTGCGGCGCCACTTCGCGACTACCACGCCCCCTGGAATGGACCTCGAAATCAAGAGCGATACCACCAGCGCCGCAGTGTATCCGAATTCGGTACAGTACCGGGAGATCTCGGCACCGTCTACCCCGTTGTCCGCCCGCAGCAATGCCCGCGCCTGGACTACCTGTCGGTGCGGCGGCGCGTCGATCCAGCAATCCACCCGAGCTCTGCCCGTTGTTCGCCACTGACCATCAACGTCACGGCAACCATGAACGCAGCATGAAATCGGCTGCTACTTCACAGACGGACCATTCGCTCAAGCAATCGTTTCGATGGACAGGCCGAATCCTGCGGCGCGAAAACCCTCAGACACCCGGTTGTTAAGATTCAGCGTCTGTAGCGCGGGAGATGCTGGCCACGACGCGCGCCTCGTAATCTTTCCGGGTCCCTTGATCGATCTGGGGGCCTAGACGGTCGATCTTCGTAACCCGAAACAGCAACGAACGGAGTGTGTACGGCAACGCTCCGTAGACGTGGGCGGCTATTCCGACTACACCAGGCGAGAAGATTGCGTGCCGCTTTCGCTTCAGGCCTTCGATGATTGCATCGGCGACTTCTTCTGGTGTAACGCCGCGCATCCCGCGCATCTCCTGTAGTCCCGCCGCCAGTTCCGTCTTGACGATGCCGGGGCCCACCGACGACAGATTAATACCACTGCCCGTCAGTTCGAGACGCACACTATCGGTGAGACCAACGATCGCGTGCTTTGTGCCGACGTATGTGGCGACGCCGGGAGCGGGCAACCACCCACCGGTCGACGCCAGGTTGACAATATGGCCGGCGCCGCGCGGCTTCATGCGCCGTAGGGCTTCCTTCATCCCGATGAGGGTGCCCCGGTAGTTGACGTCGACCAAGCGGTCTGTCATCTCGTCGGTTTCGTCAATAAAGTAGCCCACCGGCATGATGCCGGCGTTGTTGACGAGGATGTCGAGCGGACCGAAGTGCTGTTCGGCGGCATCGAGAACCGAGCGGAACTGCTCGCGGTTGGAAACATCGAGTGACCGACTAATGGCGTTCTTGCCGATGGCGGTAGCGACGGCCGCAGCAGCAGCTCCGTCGAGGTCGGCGACGACGACTCGTACCCCCTCGCGTGCGAGGGCCTCGCACGTCGCCCTTCCAATTCCTCGGCCTCCGCCGGTGACCACGGCGACTTTGCCGCTCAGTACAACTTGGCTCATGAATGTCTCCTCAAGTCCCGCTCCGTTGCTGACTGCGGATCTGCGCTATCTGAACCGCGACCCGCGTAAACAATACACCTGACACGCTTTGTATCATAGTAACAATTCGGCTGTCACCGGTCCGGTCTGTGCATCTGGATGGCTCGGTGGGCACCTGACGTTATGCGGTGTCAGCCGTGCCGCTTCGGCGCATGACGATGCGTCCGTCCGGTTCACTACTTCCAGTGATTTCAGTGGAAGACCATTGCCGAATCAGGCAACGTGCACCTTGGTGACGTGCAGTTGCTCGCTGGCGGCCTTCTTGTTCCCAGATGATGCACTGGCAGATCACACGCTGGACTCCTCGCGACGAGCGGAATTGTCGGCCTCGAACGCGAGTATCAGCGCACTGAATCTCACGGGACAATATCCGAAGTCCCACATGACTGATGTCGGCCACCCGTCGTCGGCCAAGGGAATCGGCAACTTTGGTCAGGATCGGGGCCCGAGAATGTCAGATCGTGTTCGGTCCGGATGTGCGACCTTCTCTTCGATCACGTGGCGTTCGGTCAGGCTGAACGATTTCAGGCTTCCGCCCTCGGATAGCGCATCGAATCCCTTGGGGCCGAGAACGTTCTATCTCAGTCTCGACGCACCACACCGCAGGCCTGGACACGACCAAAAAGGGGCCCCTGCTTGCCGGTTGACCGTCGAGCTGAACACCGTGCAATGAATATGCGGCCGATCCGCCATGCAGTACTGGAACCGGATTACCGCGGAGGCACTGCCGGCGCCGGCGGCGACTCCACAGTTGGCGGGGCAGTCGACGAGGAAGAGGGCGGCGGATTGCCAGCACCGCCGAGCGACGCATCGTCTCCCCCAATGTCCGAAATCTTCCAATTGTCGCGGCCGTCGACCGTCAACTGATAAGAGGCAGTCGAATCGATTCCGTCGGGCGCCTGACTGTTCGTTGTCAATACCTTTACGAAGGCAGTCACGGTATACGAACCGTTATTCTCGGACACTACTTTTGCTGCAACCGGTTTCGCTGTAGCCACCCATTGCAGCGGCGTGATGATCTGCTCCATCGACGATGCTGCGTGTGTCAGCCGATCCGCCAATTCATCGCTTGTGCCACTGGTTAAGCGCGAACGCCAGGACGCGAGATCGCGAAAATCCATCTGCGCGGCGCCGGTCGAGTAGTCGAGAGCCACCTGCTCTGCATGCGAACGGGCGTCCGCATTGTCACGCATGCTGTTCAGGTCGTCCGTTTTCGCATGGAGTTGCCACCCGAGGATTCCGATCGATCCGATCATTGCAAGGAGTGCGAGGGCGACGATGAACGAGCGGACCCGGATGACGCGGTCGCCGTTTCGCAAGCGGCCTGCAACGGCCCCGGGCTTGTGCTGGACATCACCCTCGCGGCTCTCGACGACCGCCGACTCTTCACTTGCCTGCTGTTTAGTTGTTCTAGCTTCAGTTCTGCTGATCATGTTCCCAATGCCTTTGAATGTATCGGTTTTCTTGATGGCGCTCCGAGTAGTAACTCGGTGGATGAAACTCAGCCTCCTTCCAACCCACGGAGGTGCAGCGTGAGCGCATCGCCCGCATCTGCCGCAGCGAGTGCATTTGTAAGCAGATCTGACACCGGGAGTGTCCGAAGCGACGCTGCTGCAGCAGTCATGCTCGGAAGCAGATCGCCACCGATCACGTGCAGATCCATCGCGTTCTTGTCGAGAAACGCTTGCGATTCAGCGAGAAAGGGCTCCACTCCGTAGGGAATGGAATCCGGGAGGGACGCCAGGCCGACAGCGTCGAAATAGCGGTTGATGACGTTCGCGAACCCTTGGCCGAACTCTACGATGTTGGGCGTTGCTCCGTTGAGCGCGTATGGCACCGGCGCACTTTGTTGGAGTAGCGGTTGTATTATCTGCAACAGCTTGTTGAGATCACCCCTCCGAGTGATGATCTCGTTTGCCAGAAGTTCACCGACTCTATTTAAATTGTTGAGCACGCTGGCATCTTGGGGCAACGCGACATCAACACTGGCGAAGATCTCCCGTACCCGGTCGGGGTCGACCTGCTCCAACATCAAGGTGAGTCGCTTTGAGAAATCCTGGAGCGAAGTTGGCTGACTTACCCGCGAAGAATCCACTACCGAACGATTCTCGAGGAAGGGGCCTCCCGAAGAACTGCTCTGGATAGCCATGTACCCCTCGCCGAGCGCCGACATGTTGTCAACGCGAAAGGTGCTTTCGATCGGAATCTCGTAGCTCCGGTCATAGTTCCACTTGAGTTCAACACCGTTTGCAGACGCGTTCAATGCGGTCACATGTCCGATTTGCACTCCGCGTAGCAGCACTCTGGAACCGACGACCAAACCATTCGTGTCGGTCACCGTCAGGCTGGCCTCGTTAACCTTCTGCAACGGCGAGACGTTCAGCCCGAGATTCCCCAGGTAGGCAAACGATGCCACCGCCATCGCAAGCATCCCCACGACGGAGATGCGCGTCTTTGTGAAGATCATTTCACTGCTCCGAACATGCGCAGAATGTTCTCGACATCAACCAGAACTTGATCTCCGTTCGCTGCCTGGATCGACTTGATATCAACCTGAGGATTCTTTGCGAATGGAAGAAGTGTTGTGCGAATGAAATTGTCCAATTTCTCGCCCGAAGTAGGCCCCTCGTCCCACATATAGCGAATAGACTGCCCCGCATCGGCAACAGAATTCAGCATCGGAACCAGCCACATTCCGCCCTCGAAGACACTGCCAACGTTGGGCAGTACGACGCTCAGATGACCGATGAAATTCTGGTTCAAGCTCCGCCAGTAGTACGTGCCTGTGTGATTCTCGTCGCCTTCGAACATGATAGAGAGCGCATCGGACTGGCCATCCACCGCGACGGCTGTCGAATTCATGCCGTCCAGCATCCGATCGATCTCGCTGACGTGGTCCGAGAGGTCGCGCAAATCGACTGCGACTGTCGATGCGATCGCCCTCACATCCTGGACCTGCGGCATCACGTTGTTGAGGCGTTTCATTGTGTCTTGAACCTTCTGGATGCTGCCGCCGTTAACGAAGTAGGCGAGCACCGCCATCGTGTCCTCCAATTGCGGCGGCGATGTGGTCTGTGCGGCAGTAATCAGCATGCCTGGCTTCAAATACTCCGCCTGAGCCGAATTCTGATTTGTTTCGAGTGCGATATACGTATCGCCGAGCAGCGTGTCTTGGCGGATGACCCCGTGTATGTCGGGGGGGATGCGGGCGTCACCTGCCACGTTAACGGTCACCGCAACCACCGCCCCCTGCACATCCACGGCCGTGACCTGTCCGACTCTCAGCCCGTTGAGCGTTACATGCGCGCCGTCGGGAAGGTTGAGCGCACTCGCGAACTGAATCGTGATGGCGTAGCCGTCTCGGACACTGCCTTGCACCGATGGCAGGTCCTTCGGCCCCAGGGAACACGATGTGGTCAACCCGACCACGAAACACATCGAAATGGCGCCGAGACCGAGCTTCCATCGTTTGGCATGGCTCATCGAACGCCCTCAACTAAGAGTCTGTCGAGATTTCCAGTCAGGACAACCGGTTCACCGGATCCATTGTCGACAGTCATCGGCTGATAGTTCATCGTCGGTCCACCCGGACGGCCGAACTGTTGCTGTAGCACGGTCGTCACCGAAGGGAGGGAATCAAGCAGACTTGCAAGATCTTTGGACCGGGTCGCGGCAAGGTGGATCGCGTCGCTGACCGGCCCATGCATCGTCGGCCACAGCAGATCACCGTAATGATCTTGAATGCTGTACAACACCGCGATGAGGTACCCGGTGCCATCAACCAGCTTCGTGACGCCTGGCCACAGGTCAATTCCCTCGGCAACCACATCCGGCAATTCATTCAGGAGCGAGCTGACAGTCGACCAGTTGTGCAATGCTTCCTCTGTCAAGGGCGCCATGTTGAGAACGCTCGAACCGATATCGGAGACCAGTTGGTCTGGACTCTCTGCGGCAGCCGATGCGTGCTCCAACATCGCGCGTGCGTTTTCACCCTGCCCCTGTAACTCCGTATCGAGACTTCCGATCGCGTGAGCCAGGCTCTTGTCCCCCTCTGCCGGAGTCATTGCATCTACGAAATCTGCTGCCGACCCGACAATTTCGGATATGCTCTTCGGCGTGAAACTGCGATTCATTGGGATACACTCCCCTGGTTCGAGATGCGGGCCGGAATCGTAGTTGCCAACTAGTTCGAGGCTACGGTCAGCCAGCAAGGATTTCGACCGTGTCACAACCTGCACGTCTGCACGATATTCGCGCCCTGGGTCTAGCGAGAAGCTCACGATCACGCGATCACCCGCAGGTTCGACGTTGTCAACTCTTCCCACGCGATAGCCCATCTGGGTCACCGGATTGCCTGGGTACAACCCGAGGGAGTCTGGCATTTCTGCGCAGAATGCCGACGTGCTGTCGTGCGAGTCACCGCCTACCACGTACAGGCTTCCAGCTACTACAAGCGCAATCGCTACAGCGCCGGTCACGGCTACGACGAGCTTCCGATTGATGTGTGACATGTCAGCACGTCCCTCCTGGAACAGGAACACAGACCGTCGAGGCCAATATGGTTCCTCCGCTGATCTGGGCGATTCCCGCCGGCGTCAGCCATGCAGCCAGCCGATCGCGGAGCTGTTGGAGTTGATCGATGGCGGGACCCATGTCCTGCTGGAAGGCACCGATCGAATCGCGCAGTTGCTCGATCTTCGGGCGCATTTCAGGTTCGTGGGCAAGATAGAATTTTTCGAGCGGAATGACACGGTATAAGATCTCACCGAGGAGCGTATAGGCCTCGTTGAAGCCGGCGTGCGTATTGTGATAGGTGGACAGTACCAACTCGATTCGGCGGATCAACTCGAATACGAAGTCACGCCGTTGATTAAATTGCTGTAGATATTGTGCCGCCATATTCACAATGTCACGAATCTGCTCACGCTGGTGGTCCATCACAGTCCCGATGCTGTCCATTCCCGAGATGATCGTGGCGATCGAACCCGGATTTCGTTGCAGGGCATCTGCTGTCTGATCGATGTTTGCGTCGATCGTGCCGCCATCCACGCTGTCGGTGACGGTCGGCGCGGCCTGAAGCACATCAGCGATAGAGTACGGGACATTCACGCGGTCGACTGGTATAACAGCCGAACCAAGGTCGTTGTTGCCCAACGGAAGCACCGAGACCGCATACCCGCCGACCGGAGTCAACATTCGCACGTCAATTCGGGAGTCGGAACCGATGAAGACCTCTCTTTTGATCTCGGCGGTCACCCGGACGAACGAATCCCCGATGGACAGGGCAGTGACCTTACCGACGCTGATGCCGGCAACACGGACGTCGTCACCGATTTCAATTGCTGCAGCGTCTGTCGTTTCGAACGAAAGTTGTTTGCGGCCCGGCGGTTGTACGTACACCATCACTGTGATCGTCAACGCGATGACAACCACGACCACGACCGCGACGCCGAGTGTCAGCTCACTGCGATACCCCTGGGTGATCCGCCTCAATCCCCTGACCGCAACGGTCATCGTGCGTTGCATACAACTACCTCGCTGCCATTGAGAAGCACCTGGACTGTCGTCGGCAATGTGGCGACTCCGTTGGTGCAAGATACGTTGGCCGAGGTCGCCGACACCTGCGGTAACTGCAGGCCCGCGATCGACGCGGGGAGCAAGCGCAGTGCATCGGCCGCAGCCGGTAGAGATTCGAACGCGTTTGTCAGCATCTGGTCGACATCCATGTCATGCGTCAGACCGAGTTGCTCGATCAATCGGAATAGCGGCCTCATAAACTGAGGCCCAAACACGGATGTCTTCTGGAACTTGTCGAGCACTGTCATCGCCTCTTCAATCGAATAGTTGAGCGAATCCAGGAAATCCATCACCTGCGGCGAACGGCTGCCCATTGTGTCGGCGATCCGCGCCATGTTCGCGGTCAGCGTCGAGAGGACTTGTTGACGGTCGCGTGCCATCGCGGCGAGTTTGTCCGCGCTTTCGAGCATCGGAGCGAGCCCCCCGCCGTCACCCTGCAATAGCGAAATCGCATTCTCAGTGAAGTCGTTGATCTCGTCGGTGCTCATCGTGGTCAAAACGGGCTGCAAGCCGTTGAACAGCTGCGTGATGTCGAAGGACGGCTTCGTATTGGCTGTGGTGAGATGACCGACCGGCGTTCCTGGATTCTCAGCCACCGTCAGCTCGACGTACCTGGCACCGGTGAGATTCTGATACTTGACCGCGAGCTCCGTTGTGTTCGTGAGTTCGTACGGTTCTTTCAGTGTGAACGCTACCTGGGCGAGGGTGTGACCGTCCTGGCTTGTGAGCTCAACCGAAGTCACCTTGCCGATCTGCACGCCTCTGGTTCTGACGTCACCATTCTCGTGAAGTCCGGATACGTCGGTGAATTGCGCTGTGTAAGCACGGGTATCACCCTCGACAGGGCTCTTCATCGCGTTGACCACAATGACGAACAACAGTGCAGCGACCACCGCCACCACACCCAATTTGAGCGCCGTAAGCCCTAATTTCATATGCGGCTTCATCGAGGTACGTCTCCTTGCTGCGCCGCCGTCGCCCCCGCCATCGCACTGAGTGGCGCTGCCAAGGACGGTAGGTCGTCGAGCGCGACGCGAAGGTTGAGGACCCTTTGGTCGCCGTTCGTCGAAAAAACGTTGTTGTACCGATCGATCAGGCTCGCGAGTTTGCCCAGCGCCGTGCCATTGTCGAGAAGGTTCGGCAGTGCGGTGGCGAACGCCCGTGCGATCTCCGTCAGTGGTGTCAACTCTGTCGCGTGTGAAGCCAGCAGAATGCCGGCCGAACCAAACAGCTTTTTCGAGGCCAGGTCAAGTCCTGCGCCACCCCGGTCCATCATCAGATCATTGACACCAAACGAGCCATCGGGCCTCTTGTTGAACTTGGTATCGAACAGGATGTAGAACGCCTGGATGGTCTGGTCGCTGAAGGCCGGCATCACGTCCAGGATGTCGTTTACCCGAGACAGCAACGCGCTCGGTATCTCCTGCTGCGTTTTCGCCACTTCGTCAGCCAGGACAATGCCGGTCTGGATCAGCGGCGTCACTCCATCGCTGTACCGGATGACCTTGTTCAAGGTAGTGATCATGCTCGTTGTAAGGGTCCCATCGATAGTGTGTGACCCCTGTTCGAGCAGTGTCGACATCGTGTAGTCACCGACCGTTGTGCGCTGGAGTTCCGCCCCGGAGACCAGGTTGGTACCCCCCTCCTTGGCCACCAGATCGACGGCCGCGACCCCAAAATAGTTGAGCGGACGGAAGTCCAAGTCCATCGAGTCTGTCAACCCCTCGACCTCATCAGGCTTCAGAGACAATTGGATGCGTACCATGTCTTGATCTGTCTTCTCGACGGACGTCACCTCACCAACTTCGGCACCTCGCAAAATCACCCTGGTGCCTTCGGCCACGCCAGGTCCGACCTGAAGAGTTTCGACTGTGAGGCGCAATCCGTCGGGTTTTGTCAGAAGCGGACGAATCCAGATAGCCGTTACAAGCACGATCGCCACCAGCACGATGGTGAGACCGGCAGCAGTGTTGACCATTCGGGTTTGGTGCTCGTCGGACCCACGGATGAAATCCTGATTCCTCGGTTTGCTCATTGTCTTATCCTTTGAAGGTCAACACCGGGCTCAGACCCCAGAGCGCCACCGTCATGCAGAAGTTCAGTACCACGATTAATACGAGGCTGGCCCGAATCGCCCTGCCTGATGCCAATCCGACCCCGGCCGGCCCGCCGCTGGCAAAGTATCCGTAGTAGCAATGGATGATTGTAACGACGACGCAGAACGTGATTGTCTTGAGAACCGATGCTCCCAGATCCGGCCAATTTAGGAATTGCGCGAAGTAGTGGTCGTACGTTCCGTGTGGTTGTCCTTCGAAAGTCTTCACGATTACACCGCCGACGAAGAAGCTCACCACCAGCGCCATCAGGTATCCGGGCAAGACCACCAACAGACCTCCAATGAGCCGGGTGCCTACGACGAATGGAATTGATTGCAGACCCATAGCTTCCGTGGCGTCGATCTCCTCCGAAATTCTCATGGCGCCAATTTCTGCTGTCATGCGGCAGCCGGCCTGTGCGGCAAACCCGATTCCGGTGATAATCGGCGCGATAACGCGAATATTGCCGAACGATCCGATGATGCCTGTGAGGGGACCGAAACCGAGCAGGTCGAGCGCTAGGAACGCCTCGATGGCGACCACAGCGCCGACCGCGACACCGAGAAAGAACATTAGGCTGATTACGCCGCCGTCGACAACCAATGAACCACTGCCCCAAGCCATGTCGTTCATGGTCTTCCAGGTGGCCTGACGGTAGTGTTTGACGGTTCGGGGAAGGGAGATGACGACTTTCCACACGAACACCGCCAGCTGGCCGATCTCACCGGCCATGCCTGATATGCCGCTCCCCACCACCCTGAAGGGCCGCAACATGACCGGTGCAACCGGACTGTATTTTGAGGAAGCATTCATTTCATCAGGCCAATCGGGTCGGATAGAACATCAGCTGCAGCTGGCTGACCAACAGATTTGTGATAAAGATGCTGAAGACACTAAGCACCACTGACGCGTTGACGGCGTTCGCCACCCCCTTGGGCCCGCCTTTCGCCTCGAGTCCTCGCAGACTGGCTATGGAGACGACGATTGCGGCGAACAGAAACGCTTTCAACACCGAGAACGCTAGATCGGTGGGAGAGGTAAATGCGCCGAACGACTGCCAGAAGCTGCCCGGTACGACGTCGGCGACATTCACAGAGATGATGAGGCCGGCAGCGACACCGGTCGAGATGATGATGATGCAAAGGATAGGAGAGATTAGGAGCATCGCCAAAAATCGCGGCATCACCAGACGTTCTACCGGGTCCACGCCCATCACCCGCATCGCGTCGATTTCCTCGCGGATTGACCGTGCACCCAAGTCGGATGAGATTGCCGAGGCAGCCGCGCCACTCATGAGCAGACCCGCCGCCATCGGTGCACCCTGGCCTACGACACCGAGTCCGCTTGCCGCGCCCGCGAGTGAACTGGCACCGACCTGATTCATGATGCCACCGACCTGGACCGACACCTCGGCGCCGATCGGGATAGCCATCAGCAACGCGGGCAGCGCCGTCACCTTGAACAGCAGCCACATCTGATCCGCGATCTCATGCACGGGCAGACGCAGCTTGATCGTGTCAACAACGGTGTACCGCAGTACTTCGGTAACCAGATGTACCAGCCTGCCCAACGTCTCCAGGCTCCGGACTGGCGCACTTTTGTTAAGGTACCCGGCCGCCCGCTGCGTCCGGGCAGGCCGAGCGTTCGCGCCTGTGTGACCGCCCTTGAATGTCCCGTTTGCCGAACCTCGCTGATCATGCTCCAGCGGAACCTCGGTGGTTGCCAGCGTCCCCATCGATCCTCTCCTCGCGTGTAAGCGCACGACAATTCCGTCGCCCTCGAATCGGCGAATTCGGCTCTTGTTTCCCGCCTATGGTTCGACCCATCATCGGCACTTCTGGAAGAGCCGGCGCAGGCTGTTGCCGGCTCCGGCAGGCTCAAAGATTTCGTTCGCCGGATCAGGCCTGAGTGCCGAGCGTCACTTTCGATTGATACTGTGATACACGCAACGTTCTGCGTATCATGCTAGTCAGAGGTGCCCACTTCTGGCAAGCGAAACCGAGCAATAGATCGCATTTCGTACTTTTCGTCTCCGGCAACGCTGCAATTCGTTAGGGGAGAGAGGATTTGCGATCTGTGACCGACCAACGTCCCCACGCTCCTACGTGCAGTCACGCGCCGGAGAGGCTTTGGACTAGCCAGGTCACGGCTTCAGCATCCGTCGCGACTCCTCAGCTGGCCCCCACAGAGGAGGAATGACCTCAGTATTGAAATCATCGGCAGGAAACAGTGTTTCGTCGAAGCTTTGCTGAATCGCGATCTGAGCGTTCTCCGGCAGGGTGTGCATGATGTGCCGGACACGTTCCTGCCGGCGGGCGACAGCCTGCCGGAACGGCATCCCCGGCGTCGCCTTCATCTGCGGGACGATGCCCTCCACGTCGTCGACACCACCGGCATGGTGACCGGCATCGACCATCGCCTGCTCCTGCGCCATGGTGGCCTCGTCCTTCTCCTCGGACATGCCGATCGGACCGATCATGGTGCCGTTGAGGAACTGCTTGACCACCGGCTCCTCACTGGTGAGCAGCACCTCCCGCGGACCGAACATCACCAGATGACGGCGGAACAGCATGCCGATGTTGTCCGGCACCGTCCGCGCGAGATTGATGTTGTGCGAGACGATCAGGATCGTCGCGTCGATCTCGGCGTTGATGTCGATCAACGTCTGGGAGATGTAGGTGGTACGCACCGGGTCCAGGCCGGAGTCCGGCTCGTCGACGAGGATGATCTGCGGGTCCAGCACCAGGGCGCGGGCCAGGCCCGCACGCTTGCGCATACCACCGGAGATCTCACCGGGCAGCTTGTCCTCGGCCCCGAGCAGGCCTACGAGCTCCATCTTCTCCATGACGATCTTGCGGATCTCGGACTCGGACTTCTTGGTGTGCTCGCGCAGCGGGAACGCCACGTTGTCGAACAGGTTCATCGAGCCGAACAGGGCGCCGTCCTGGAACAGCACACCGAACAGCTTGCGGATCTCGTAGAGCTCCTTGCTGGAGCACTCGAGAATGTTGGTGCCATCGATCACGATCGAGCCCTGCTCCGGGCGGAGCAAACCGATCAGCGACTTCAAAAACACCGACTTACCCGTACCCGACGGCCCGAGCAACGCACTGACCTCACCAGCAGGGAGGGTCAACGTGACGTCCTGCCAGATCCTCTGCGAGCCGAACGACTTGGTCAGTCCCTCGACGGATACCTCGACTCCCACCATTACCTCCGCGTCTTTTCAGGCATCCCCGAGCACCAACGCGGACACGTCGACCGGATGGACGCGGCCACAGCACTGTCGCATGTCCTTACAGGGCTTCTTACTGAACCAGCAGTGACGGCGTCTCTCATCGGACTACCTTCCTCGGCTTCTGATTACGGTCGCACCGGCGCCCTTAGGTCACCGTGTAAAACACCCGGGCCTTGGACCCGGTCCACTTTGCGGGCACGCTCGGGCGCCTACATATGTGTCGGAGGTCGGCGATACGCCACGATCAGAGTGATCTTCCTCGTGAAATAGTCGCCGCCCCATGCTCGAATCGAAATCGCATATGAGCCACGGACGAACGAACATAATTTAGAATAGATTCGACTATGTGTCAATGCTCACATCAGATGGGGGAAGGTGGCCGCGCACCCGGGACCATCGAACCGCGCGAACACGGCAGAAGGATCGTTCTCACTACGGCCCGCCATGTAGCCCTCGGAAAGCTGCGGGAAGTGGACAGAAGGGAGCGGGTAGGGCCGCCTCAGACAGTGCTTCCTTGTTCGCGATCTCGCATGGCTTCTCGTCTGCCGCATCCTCGTTGCGCCAGATGATGTAGCGGCGAATCATGCTGCTCTGCTCCTTGTGACCGATGCCGATCGAGGCGCAGTTCCCGGCACTGCGGGCCTTCGCCCTCGACGGGCACCTCAAGCCGCCGAGAACCGCTCGAAGTCTCTCGTTCTTCCGGTACCTGCGCAGCCTGTATCCGACGGACGTTCGGCTGTCGATCGTGCACAACTACACTTGTCCTCGCCCAAGCCGTTACGCGGCGAACAGGTGCCGCACCCCGTGTAGTCGGGTGTAGGTAGCGCGCGACGTCCTCGCGACTCCCGCCCGAGTGCAGCGTGCTTGCCGCCGCGTTCGGCCCGCTGCCGGCCCGGATGCAGCTGCAGATTGCAGATTCAGCAGCTCGAACTCGTAGAGACAGACCACCTCGGCGACCAAGAACTCGGCGAGCTTGGTCAGGCTCCAGGTCGATACGGCAGATCGTGCTCGGTGGAGGTGGACTTGACGATCTTCGGAACCGCCATGCCCTGCATGGGCAGTAGGGTATCTGGCTGCGCTGCCAGGTCATACCAACCGGAGGCCACGACAGATTGCCTGCACCAGTCGATGCCCCTCGTTATCGTCGAGCGAGTGCACTCGTACTCTGTCACCCGACCAAAATGACCGGTGCCGTGCCCGTTACACCGCAACCGGACGGCGTGCCGACCCGAACAGGCACAGGTTCCCGGGTAGGGCACTAGCGGAGTTGCGGGGGGTGTCGTCGATCGGCCCGAATCCTTCGGGAGCAGAAGCGTCGACTGCCTGCTGCAGCCGCTCTGCGGTGCAAAGGCGTCGAGTGCGACCGACTCGTCCACATCCCGTGCTCGCGATGATGGATCGTGATCGCGTTTGGTCGTCTAGATCTGGCCACACAGGCGGCAGGCTTGTCCGCCAGCTTGGTCTCGGTCACCGGGCCGCGGGTTCCGATTCAGTTCATCTCGGATCTGTCTCGTGTTCGTTGTCCGAGACCGTCGACCAGAATCTCAACGCTAGGCTTCCACCTCTTGTGGCCTTCCCTACCCCAGGGACAACAAGGCGCGGTTTCGGGTTCGCTCGCGGCCGCACGATTCTCCTTCCGCGGCGATACCCGATAGGGGCCTGCCTGAAGGCTCTGCCTCGGGACGAAGGGGACGCGATGCCCTTTCCGGCAAACACGGATATGCATGCCCCCGTGACGACGGCAGAGGTAACCTCTCGGCGCGCTCATACACAACCGCTCGGGTTGCGATGGAATCGGAAGATCGACGCCGAGGCTGCTGACCCGTGGCACACATCAACTCGGCGGTTCGCTTCTGATCACCGCGGCTGCCAGGGACTCGGCTGGCACGTCACGTCATCCGCCGCCAAAGCGGCCGATCGGGGTGCCTGGCTAACCAGTGCTCCCTTGCGGATGCTCTGCCCCTCAAGGCACTAGGACGCGAACAGACTCTGCAACACACGCAGGCTTGTCCTCACCCTTGATCTCGATGGTGTACTTCACGACCACCCGCGAGCCCTGCCTGGCGTGCTCGAACGACGCAATCTCGCCGCCTACCCGGATCGATGCCCCCACCCTCACTGGCTGTGGGAAGCGCAACTTGTTCAGCCCGTAGTTGATGACAAGTTTCACGCCATCGACGCGCATCAGGTCGGCACTGAGCCTCGGTAACAGCGAAAGCGTGAGGTAGCCGTGCGCGATCGGGCCACCGAACGGACCCTGCGCCGCCCGCTCGGGGTCGACATGGATCCACTGGTGATCATCGGTGGCGTCGGCGAACGCATTCACGCGGTCCTGCGTGATCTCAAGCCAGTCGCTGTGGCCGAGGTGATCGCCGACGGCGGCCTCGACCTCGTCTATTTTCTGGAATAGGCGCATTGACTCTCCTTGTGTCTGCCCGGTTATGGAGCGGTTATGGCAGCTAGTTCAACTATGGTCGGGCAGCGACGAGCCGGGATGGCCCGCAGTTGACCGCCCGAACACTACTGTCCGCCTCCTGGAAAGACCCGTCAGACGCTACCGCGAGCACAAAGCGAATACCCGACGCTGATCAGCTGAAAAGCACCTCGTTATTTAATAATGAATAGAAAGATAGGCGGTCTCCGTCTCGACGTCAAGGACGAGTACCTAAGCTGCAGATTGCCCATCGGGGGTCCGGCCCGGCAGGCAGCGTGCGCGTCATACCCTCAGTCGGCACGCTTTTGTGGCAGCCTGAACTGCCCGGCGCTCGCGGCTACCGGGGTCAACCACGCCACGACCTGCATCGATCTGGATCAACGGGTTGCGGCCAGGGCGTCGAATCGCCTTAGACCGCGAGCTTCACCAGCCCACCATTTGCAGGGTGGCGCGCGAGACGAGATTTGAGACGATGCATCAACGTCGCGTCATGCGAGTGACACCAGCCCGATGTGGCGATTGCGTCCTGCCGGAACCGTAGGGGATCTGTTCGTCGACAATTGGACTACACTCGGGTGGCATTGGAACTGTCCGCTGATGATATGTCACGTCGCGGTGAAACACGGAAAGTCAAGGCCGCCGACGCATGCGATGGCGGCCTGACACCCTCTCGGGCAACGGAATCGCGGTGTCCTCACTGATGGTCCGCGCTGTGGGAAGACTTCAACATTAAGGTTGCCCTTGAAGGTGGACCTCGGATTTCATGCGGAAATTGACAACGTAGACGACACGATCGGCGAGCAGCAGTCACCTCCAATTCCTCGCCGCCGACAGCTTGACAGCAATAGGAATATCTATCGTAATGGGCGCAACCCCGGAATTTCATTACCGCTGAGACGTATTCACCGCGACCGCATGGACCTCGCAGCACCCCGTTTGATATGACTTGTACACACACGCGATGGTGATCATGCCCGTCGCACGGGCAGAATGGGCTGGTACGGGACAGTGCAGAAAATTGTGATCGTCGGAGCGGGCCTGGCAGGTCTGCGCACCGCCGAGGAGCTCCGGCGGGCCGGATACGAGGGTGACCTGGTTCTTCTCGGCGGTGAACCGCACCTTCCCTACGACCGTCCACCGCTGTCGAAGGAAGTGATGCGCGGGGAGACGAGCGACACCACGCTCAAGCCGCGTGAGTTCTTCGACGAGAAGAACATCCAGTTGCGTCTGGGTGTCGAGGCGGTCGCGGTGGACACCGGTTCCCGCATCCTGAGACTCGCCGACGGCAGCGAACTCGGCTACGACGAACTGGTGATCGCCACCGGCCTCGTGCCGCGGCGGATACCGGGTCTGCCCGACCTCGCGGGCGTCCACGTTCTCCGGTCCATCGACGAGAGCCTGGCGTTGCGCGCGGACCTCGCCGAGGGCAAGCGCGCACTGATCGTCGGGGCGGGGTTCATCGGCTGCGAGCTGGCGGCGAGCATGCGGGCCGGTGGTCTCGACGTGGTGCTGGTGGAGCCGCAGCCGACGCCGCTCGCGTCCGTGCTCGGCGAGAAGGTCGGCGGACTCGTCGCCCGCCTGCACACCGGCGAGGGGGTCGACCTGCGGGCCGGTGTCGGGCTCACGTCGCTGGTGGGCACCGACCGGGTCACCGGAGCCGTCCTCGGCGACGGAACCGAGGTGGACGTCGACGTCGTGGCGATCGGTGTCGGGTCGGTGCCGGTCACCGCGTGGCTCGACCGCTCGGGTGTCGAACTGGACAACGGTGTGGTGTGCGACGGCGTGGGACGCACGGCGGTCCCGCACGTGTGGGCGGTCGGCGACGTGGCCGCGTGGCAGTTGCAGGTGGGCGGGCGCAAGCGCGTCGAGCACTGGAGCAATGCCGGTGAGCAGGCCAAGATCCTCGCCGGGGCGTTGACCGGGACCGGCGACGAGAATCCCGCCGCTCAGGTGCCGTACTTCTGGAGCGACCAGTACGACATCAAGATCCAGGCACTGGGCACGGTGGCGGCCACCGACGAGGTGCACGTGATCAAGGACGACGGCCGCAAGTTCCTCGCCTACTACGAGCGGGACGGCATCCTGGCCGGTGTCGTCGGCGGTGGAATGGCGGGGGGCGTCATGAAGATGCGGGGCAAGATCGCGGCGGGAACTCCGATCGGCGAGGCCCTCGAGGCCGCGTCAGGGACCTGCTGATCGGGGTTCTCCCCACCTTCCAGGGCGGCAGCGCACGGGTATAAGTAAGTGTTTGGAAATGGTCACGATTCGCGGGGCGATTGCCATAGTCGGAGTCCGGTCGGTGCGAGTCGTCGTGTCATGAGCCCGATCATGGCCCACTTGATGAACGGCTCCGAGTGTGCGGGCAGGCGCACATAGTCGTGGTCGAGGCGGCGACAGCGCACCAGCCACAACAGCGTCCGTTCGATCACCCAACGGTGCGGTAAGACCACAAGGTTCCGCCGTCTCGATACGCGTGGGCGCCGTAGTAATTGAGGTCGACGTAGCGCCACTCTTTCTCCTCGAAGAAGCCCGGATGCTTGATCCGTGCCGCCAGCGCTGACATCCACCGGACGCATTCGCTCAACATTTGCCCCGTCGGCTTCGTCGCCTGGGTCTTCGCGTAGACCCAGTGGTGCAGCCACTGCTCGAGTTCGGCGGTCACTTCGGCCGGCACTTTGTCGTGGCCGTAGTGAACGGAAGTGAGGAAGGGCTGTCGATGAAAGAATGACCCTTCCGCGCGGCGCTTCGGAAACTTCGAAAAGTCCACGCCGATGGCGAATCCACTGGTTCCGCCGCCGTTGCCGCGCCACTGGCTGAGCACATCTGGTTCCGTCGAGAACGAGGTCGTGTAGCAGTGGATGTGGTGCTCGTAGCCTCGGGCGGCGATCTGGTCGATGCAATCACAGAGAGCTCGAAAGAACTTCGCTTTGTCCGCGGGGTTGGCGATCTCATGCCGGTCGTTCGGCCCGTAGTTGATTGCCTTCAACTGCTCGGCGTAGGCCACGATGGCTTGCTTGAGGAACTGCGGCCCGTGGATGATTTCCAGATGGTCGTTGAGGTACTCGATCGCAGTTGCCCGAAACACGGCCTGGAATTCGGATCCCGAAACCGTGAACCCGTCGGAGGACGTGATCGTGGCATCCCCGGCAGCCGCGTTGTCCGGCTGGGTTTCACCTTGCCGAGGATTCCGAGGAGTCCCGCGGCGGTCGTGTAGTGCCACAAGGTGTCAGGCAGTTTGGTGGGGTAAGTCTCCGGTGCCACGGCTCTGATCACCGCGTCAGGTTCACGACGCAGGTGTCGAGGGCTTGGACGATCTCGTCACCGGGGGAGATCTTCAGCGGGGCGGCGCTGGCCTTGGGCCAGGTGGTGGTGTTACGGGCGCCACCGGTCGAGGCATAGACCGCGCCGTTCGCGATCACCCAGACGTCGGAGCGGTTCTTCATCTTGCCGGTCGTGTCGACGGTGGTGCCGCCCAGGAAGGTGTACGGACCGGAGTCGATCACTGTGCCGTTGATGAGCGAAAGGCCCGACGCGGAGAACCCTGACTCGACGAGGGCCACGAGCGTTTCGTTCGCCGGGGCGCAGCGCGGGTCAGAAGCCGGAACCGCGGGTCGCGGCGCCGGGGCCGGGGCCTGCGTCGTGGTCGGTGCGGCCGCGGCCGGTGGAGTGGTCGATGAGGGTGCCGCCGACGTCGTTGTAGGCCGTGGCGTGGTGGCGTGTGTCGTTGTGGCGGTCGTTGTCGCCGCCGCGGCCGCCGGCTTGTCGTCCTTCTTGTCCCCACCACCGAAGACCGCACCGAGAATTCCCATGACTACCAGCACCGCCGCCAGAATGAGCAGGACCTTCCCCACGCCGCCCTTCCGTGGAGTGGGTGTCTGGGACGGCTTCGGCTGGGTCTGCTCGGTCCACTGCCTCCCGTCCCAGTAGCGCAGCAGGTTCGCGTCTGCCGGGTCCTGGTGCCATCCGGGGGGCCGTCGGAGCGGTCACTTTGGGAGTTCTCCTCGATCTGTGCTGTGGCCCGCCGAACTGTCAGGCGCCGGTGGGCACGTCCGCTTGCCCTTGAGATTCGGAAACGGTTGCGGATTCTCCGTGGATTGTTACACCTTCACTGCCGCGCTACGTCCGGTGACCTCCTTCTACACGCAGTGTGTATATCGTGCGAATGACATCAGGCGACAGTGCCTTTCGGCCGAGGGCGCACACCACCCCCACCGTTTTGGTGGTCGATTGGCCCGCGACTGGACTGGCCCTCGCCGGTGTCGTCCTCGCCGCAGGCGGCGTCTGGCTCGGGTGGCGATCCCGCAACCGCAACTCGGACCGCACAAGTTAGGCCGGCGCGAACACCACCCCCGTTGCGCGTGATCCGCCGTTGCCGCCTGCCGACCGAGAGGAACCCCAGTGCCGACACCCGAACCTGACGACCAGAAGATCGTCAGTCTGAACGCCGTGCGTCAGAGGAGAACCGACGACCTACTGTCCGGGCACATACCGCTGACGTCGCTGCTGTACCGCCGACGCGACCGGATCGCCGCCGACCTACTCGTCTTCGACGTCCTCACCGCGTACATGCGCGGATCCGGGATCGGGCCGGCCGGGGTCATGGTCATGCTCGGCATTGGCGACGACGCCCGGGTCCGCGACCTGACCGCCGAGCAGCGCGGGCAGATCACCGACGCGATCGCCGCGACGAGCGGGCGATAGCCCACGCGAGGGGACGTGTCATCTCCACTGTTCAGATGGCATTTCTTGTCTGAGGTCAGGACTCGACCGGAACCAACCGGTCGAGGCGGGCATGGAAGGGGAAACGACCGGGAACGTCGTCGCGCACCGACTCGATCACCGCGTCCTCGCCGTCGATGCTCACGATGACGAACTCCGAGGTGCCTTCGGCGTGCACCTTGACGCGGTCACCCAGATTCAAACCCGCTCGGGTTCCCGGATTCTCGGCCTAAGACATGACTAACCCGTACGGGTTCGGTGTGCAAGCCGCCGATATTTGCCGGGTCCAATCGTGGCTAGACTGCCGCAACGGGGCGGCGCCACAGTGCTGCGCCGATAGCGGATCATCAAGCGGAACGCGTTTCTGCGACGGTAATCGGCGGTGCCAATCGATCCGGACCCGCGCGGTCCCCACTATCGCGTCGGGCGATACGTGTTCAGATCACCGTCTGCGTCTCAAGCAATGGTTCACGTTGTCGCCTTCTTCTCCAGAATGCGTGCCCTGGCGAGGCGAGCAACGAGCCCGGCTGGCGCATCGCCGGGTATCCGGCCAGCCAAGTGTTGTTCGAGGACCGCGATTTCACCGCGGTAGTGCTTGAGCTTGCGGTAAATGATTGCCGCCTGCTCGGTGTAGTAGCCCGATGTTGGCCGGTCCAGAATCTTATCTGCCTCGGCCTGGGCTGCAATCACGGGAAGTAGTATTGCGAGCGCTTTTTCGTACTCCCCGGCGCGTTTCAGCTCATCGATCGGGCCGCTCCATTCGTGAGTCGGCTTTCCCTGATACTGATCGGCTTTAGCTGCGCGTTCCCATTGGTCCTCCCATTCGGCATGCTGCGCGTCGTCTCGGGCTTGCCGCTCATCCGCCCACAGAAACCGCTCACCGGAGTGTTCGCGGGCCAACTCGTCGGGGTCGTCGATGACACGCTCGGTGAACCCCGGCAGCGCCACCTGAAGCTCGACGTTGTCCGGCCATTGATGCAGTTTCGCGATCCCTATCCGGCAGCCCGCACGCACATGGGCGATCAGTGCAGCGTGCTCATTTCGGGACTGGGGCCGCAGGGTCCCGAGATGGATATCGTCGACGTACACGTCGACAGCCATTCCGTCTTCAGTTGTTCCGAGCAGGAGTTCACATCCGACGATTCGATGCGGCTGTCCATCCAGAGCGGCGCGAAGTTGCTCCTGAAGGACGGATTGCCGGTCAGCCTTGTGCCATGCGAATTCGAAGAATTCTGAACCCCGTACGTTCGCAGGCATCGCCAGCCACGCGGATAGATTCTCGGGCCATGTGCCCCGAAGATCCAGATCGGCGTAGCCGCTGTATCCATCGGGGTCGAGTTCGGATCGAAGAACCTTCCCATTCTTTGTCTTCAGCATCCGTCCGTGGCGCACTCGGAACACTTTTGCATGCGCCAGTACCTGGTAGCCCTGACGATTCGCATCGACGACAACGGAGTGCATCGATGCGGCCATCCCTCGTCGTAAGTACCCGATGCGTAGCCCATCGACATCTAGAGCTACGGCAAGAGCGTCGGCTGGATTGCCCGGCTCTGGTACCAGCTCCAAGGAAATGACTTCACCGAGTGGGAGTGACTCGAGGAGCTCCTCGTTGTCATAGCCGGTGACGCTCTCAAGCGGTACGGATCCATCAATCCATAGTGTGTCCGATGGTCGGGTGTACTCATGTTGTGGGCGGAGATAGGACTCGTTGCCCAGACTTTCGGTCACGTGCTCTCGCTCTCCTTGATTCAATTCTAGGAGATCGTAGCTACGGAGCGGACAGTCAACTACGAAGGCTGCCGAATCGAGCTGAAGGCCAGCGGGATTCTGTCCAGAAGAATCATTTACATGTACGGACTTGACTCCTGCGAGTCTCCCGACTCGTAGACGGAGGTGAGCCAAACAGCGGCGGCAAATCTACAGCAATGCCTTGCGCTGAGACCCGGTGATTCTGCACGGAGTTCGCCTTAGGCGCGACGCGTGTGCAAGTTGTCAGAAAGCGATCATCGCGCCGGTTGGACGCACGCCCGGATAACCGAACGCTGACCGGCACCGTCCCGGACAGGCGTTCACCGGCATCGGTCTGAGCTGGCGGATCGCCGTTTGACCCGTCCGGTGAAGGTCGCCGGTTGGGTACGTTAAACGGTGCAGAAAGCTGTGGGTTGGTGACCTCCCGGCCGACGAGAACCGGAATCCGCTAGCAACTCGCGGATTGCACACGTAACTCATGGCATCCACCAGATACGAGTGAAACCATGCGCGAGTTACAAAGTCCGGCGCCCAACGTCATGACCAGCTGAGATCGGTCGATACCTCGCGCAGCGACCTGAACGAACCTGCGCACACTCCAGTACCGGCCCAGTCCTTCCGTTAGGGGACCTGTCATCACTGCAGGTCAAGACCCCATATGCCGGATCGATCGCCGGTCGGACTAATCGCCATCACTCCGCCGGCCGTGTATCGGCGGCCCGTACCCTTGCCCCATGTCCGCTGATCCAGGCAGCATCCGCGCCGACGGCCACCAGGCGCTGCCGAACCTGGCCGTACAGGACGCTTCGCGGATCACCACATCATCACAGCGGGCGCGCACCGGAACGGAGATCGAACTGCGGATTCACACTCACGTGCACCCACCTGGCATCAGGCAGAAGATGTTTCCGGCCCGGCCGCAACGGCACGATCGCCGCCGTGTCCGCGCCGACCGGGATGGAGAGCACCCAATGTAGCAGTGCCGGGTTCGCCGCCCGCAGCGTCGCCGGGCTCCGGGTGATGACGTGTGCGTCCGTACGCAGCGGCCGGTTCCGGTACACCCACACGCACACCGCACACAGGCGCCTGCCAGCCAGGTCCGTCCAGGACTCGAACCCGGTGAACCGTCGGGAAATCACCTGCCCGACCGGCGTCATCTCCCTCGTGGCGTGGCCGCACCGCGCGCACCCAGCCACCCGATCCGCGGGCTCGGCGTGTTCCGGGACTCCAACCGCGGCGACGTAAGCGGTCCACACCACATCCGACTCCGCCCCCGTCAGCTTCGGCGCCGTCACGGCGCCGAAGTGCGGTGGACGTTGTCGAGGGGGTACTGCTCGGCGATCTCGCGCCAGGCAAGCTCCCCCGCCGCTCGATCCCCGACCGTCATCAGATCCGCCCACTCACACTGCGAACCCCGGACACACACCAACGCCAACCCGTTCTCGGACAACGTCTGCCACAGCTGCTCCACCGCGGACGACCCCATACCGCCCATTCAACCGCAGCACACCGCCGGTACCGAGGAGCGGAGACGCCATGTCGCATCGCGGCGCGGCCACCGGGCCCCACCGTGGCGTCGCTATCGACTATTAGCACCCATATGGGCCATAGGTCCCCACGTCGACACGGGAGCGGTTCAGTGACGTGTGGGGTCGAGGCCGTAGCCTGACCCCTGTGGTGACGACACCGGACCCAGGCCTGGACCTCGCCACCTTGCGCGGGCTCCGGGCACCGTCGACCAAGAACAGTGCCGCGGCCGTCGTGGACATCACCGCGCGGATCGACGCGCACCTCGCCGCCCATGACGGGTACGTCGCGTTCTCCGGTGGCAACGACTCGCTGATCGTCCTCGACCTGGCCCGCCGCGTCGAACCGGAGGTGCCGGTGGTGTTCTTCGACTCCGGCCTCGACTACCCCGAAACCTACGACTACCTCACCGAACTCGCCCACACCTGGCGCCTGGACCTGCACCGCATCCCCACCGACCCGCCGTTACTGCAGGTCCTCGCCGACTCCGGCCACTGGGACCACTGCGCCCCGGTCGGCACGCCCGTCGATCTGCACGAGGTGCTGATCACCGCGCCCGCCCGCCGGGCCCACCAGCTCCTCGGGCCCGGCGAGCTAGGGGTGTACGGGCCGACGAATCCGCCACCCGCCGCCTGCTCTACACCCGAGGTGGCCGCAGGGACGGCGTCATCTCCCGCGGCGACGGCACCACCGCGTACGGGCCGATCTGGGACTGGACCACCGAGGACGTGTGGGCATACATCGCCCGACATCAACTGCCCGTGAACCCGGTCTATGCCAAACTCCGTGAGCTGGGTGTCCCCGAGCAGCAGCACCGCCTCTCCCACCTCATCGATGGTGGCCACCTCGACCGCGGCCGTCTGACCTGGCTCCGCCGCGGGTGGCCCACACTCTTCGAGCAACTCGTCGATGTACTCCCCCGCATCCGACAACTGAGCTAGGAGATGTCGCCGGGGTATGTCGAGAACCCGCCCACGGCTTCGTCCCCGGAGTGAAACGGCCAGAATGGGCCGCACCGCACCAAAGGAGAACATGATGGCCAAGTACCTGCTGCTCAAGCACTACCGTGGCGCGCCCGCATCGCTCAACGACGTCCCGATGGACCAGTGGACGCCGGAGGAAATCTGCGCCCACGTGCAGTACATGAACGACTTCGCCGCCCGGCTCGAGGGCACCGGCGAGTTCGTCGACAGTCAGGCCCTCTCCCCCGAGGACACGTTCGTCCGCTACGACGGCGAGGGACGGCCGCCGGTCACCGACGGCCCGTTCGCGGAGACCAAGGACCTGATCGCCGGCTGGATGGTGATCGACGTCGAAACCCACGAGCGAGCACTCGAACTGGCCGGCGAGCTGTCCGCGGCCCCAGGAGCGGATGGGAAACCCATCCACGAATGGCTCGAGATGCGCCCGTTCCTGGCGGCCTCTCCGACCGTTACGGAGTGCGGTTTTCACCACGGGTGATGACATGTCCCCTCGATCCTCTGATCGCGGCGAGAGAGTAGGCCTGCACCGCGTCGCTTACGCGAACATAATGAGTGAGGGCAGAACCACTGGGGATCCGCCCTCACTCATCCAGAGGGACTTACCTGAGGGCGCGAAACGCACTTGACCGAGAGGGAGGGACTCGGACGGCATTGACGATCGCGATAATCTGTCTGCGGGATGGTCACCGGGATCAGCTGAAATAGGCTGTCAGTTCGGTGATCTTGTGTGCTTCCCAATCTCCTTCGACGATCGTTTTCAGCTCGTCAGCGCGCCCGTCTCCGAGAATGGGTTCGGCGGTCCGCAGGTACTTCGCTACTACCTCGTCGGCGTTGAGGCCACGGGGTCCCGGGTTGAATTCGTCACGGTCAGTGATGTCAGAACTCAGTTCCGAGCCGGAAGTGTCGGCTATGCGTACCCAGCTACGCCCGTCTTCCTGGTAGCGCACGCAATTTTCAGCCTTGCGGACTGCGCGGGAGACGTTCGCTGGATCGTACAGTGTTGTGCTGTCCAAGTTCTGGCCGTCGAGCAGAAGGGCCGTCAGTGTGGGCAGGCTGAAGGCGAGGTCGGCTGAACCTGCCGGCGCCCAATCCATGAACCTTCGCAGGGCAGGCGGACCTCCGTAGGTGACCACCACGTCCTGCCGTCCACCGATCGGGCTACGTGTCAGCAGGTCTGCCACGGTAACCAGCTGTTCTTGGATGTGCCAACAGGCGGGGTATTGCTTGAAGCCGACCCGTTCAATCGCGGCCATTGCATCGCCGGAAGGCTGCCAATCCCATTTGTCGGAGCCGGCCATTACCCACAGTCCGTTGGGGCCGTCCAGGACGTTCGTGACGCCTGAGACACCTTGTTCGGCTAGCTGTGTGGACATGACCCCGATCGCGGCCGCCCAGCCGAGGTTGTTCTTGACGGAGGGCACCGGCCGTTCATACCACTTGCCTAGGTATGGAACTGGGGCGTGGGTTGCTACAACGCCCAGTGCGCGGGCGATCGTCGCCTCGCTCGCTGAGCGTGCAACCGCGGCAGCAGCAGTTGCAGCCACTGCTTCCCAGGCGGTAAATCCGCGAACGATTGACGAGCGACCTGCTGAGGGATGAGCGGCCCTGGACAGCGCCCAATGGACTTCGTAGCCGGCCATGACTCCGCGGGCAGCATCAGCGAGCGATCCGCCGTTACTTTCACACGCCGCAATGGCTGCGCTGATGATCGCCGAGCCGGGATGCCCGACGAGCATGTCGTCCCAGTCCAGGCCATTCGCCGTCTGACCGTTGACGTACGCGGCGAGGAATGCGGGTAGTCGGCTACCTCCTACGGCCGTTGCTTCTTCTGCACCGCCTGCGGCCACGGCCCACTGCCGTGGAGCTGCCACGTGTGGGCATTTTTGTCCGGCCAGCAGGCACGTGAGATGGTCGAGCACGCAGCTAACCAGCTTTTCGCGCCCAGCAGTTCCCGATGCGGGAATCCGGCTGGTAGCGGCGAGTTCTGCGACTTGGGCGGTTGCCGTGATGGGTGTGCTCATCAGCGATCCGCCTTCAACAGAACGATGTTCTCCATCTCGACGAGACCGTTGGCCAGGACCATGCCGGGGCTAGTGAGATGCGTTGCGCCAGCGTTGATGACAGGATCCCCCGGGGGTCGAGTCTTCCTCTCTCTGTTAGCGATATGACGATCGCGACGATTATGCATTGCTCACCTTTCGACTATTGCAGCGTCACCGAAGCGAGCAGAACAGCCTCGCCCGCCCGTGAGTCCATGCACCGGACCTGGGATACCCGCCTTCAGCGTGAACGGCTTGACGACTTGCTCCTCCAGAGACCCCGATACCCGGCCTCGCGCACACCAATGTAACTAGTTACATTTGATTAGTTACGTACTAAACCATGCGATTGTGTGGAGAGTCAAGACCCTCCAACCGGGGGGGCTCACCTTGACCGACGGCGTATCCCCCCTGGAAAGCAGTCGCATCACCCCGCCCTACGACGCAGATTTCCGGAACTCTCCGAAAGAACTCGCTACAGTCCCCACCCCATTCCGCGAAAACTGCAAACAGCAGAGCTCGCTTGACCACTCAGGCGGCGCGTTCGTTCACTTCATTCGTGTGCCTGCTCGGCGACCCAGGCTGCGACTTGTGCCCGAGAGATGAAGTCCAGCTTGGCCAGGATGTGCTCCACATGACCTTGTGCGGTGCGGGGTGAGATCACCAGGCGTTCGGCGATGGCCTGGTTCGTCAGGCCTTCGGCGATCAGTTTGGCGACTTGGCGTTCCCTCTTGGTCAGTCGCGGCGACGCGTCGCCGGCGGGCGTGGAGGTGCTCGGCGTTTGCTCGTGCAGGGCGTAGGCGATGGCCGCGTCGAAGCCGAGCTGTTCGCCCTTGCGATGGGCCGCTCCGAATGCTTTGTCCCCGAGTTTTTGCCGGGCTTTCTGTTCGCAATTCTGGTGGTAAGCAATCAGATTGAAATGCGTGATCGCCGTACTGCCAATCGACCGCGCGAG
This sequence comes from Rhodococcus sp. A14, assembly GCF_011603105.1. Lineage (NCBI taxonomy): Bacteria > Bacillati > Actinomycetota > Actinomycetes > Mycobacteriales > Nocardiaceae > Rhodococcus > Rhodococcus sp. A14. The sequence continues at coordinate 55,191 of NZ_JAAOQS010000026.1, forward strand.
CCCGTCTGCAGCTCCCATCAGAACTGCTGACCGGAGTGCATCGTGTTCAACGCTGATCCAGGCCAGCGTCTCGAGGCATGAGGTGGTCACGCGGTTGTGCAACTGCCTGTTCAGCTCGAGAGATTGTTCGAGGAGCCGGACCGCACGACCGGCATCACCCTGTCGCCACAGGTCAGTTCCCAGAGCCCACAGAGACCGCGATCGATACATCTTCTCGCCGTATATTTCCGTGATCGCGAGTACACGTTCATGGCATTCGATCGCCTGCTCCGTCAAGCCGCTCAGCCCATACGCCAAACCCAATAGGTACAGGGTGCTTGTTTCGAGTGTCCGTTGCCCCCGCGCGCTGAACTCCGCGAGTGAGGTTTCGAGGTGCAAGGACGCGCGTGGGAGGTCACCGCTGTAGAGGGCAAGCATTCCGTCCGCGTTGGCGACAAATGCGCGCATCATCGGGTCGCTTGTGGCCGCGATGAGGGTGCGCCCCTCCTCGACGAGTTTTGCCCCGGTGTGGAGGTCACCCTGCGTTTCTGCCATCACGCTGGCGCAGTAGAGCCCCTTGACCCACTCGAGTGTGGGTGGGCCGCTCTGGTGAGCGAGCAGTTGGTCAATCCAGCGCCGCCCCTCGCTGTAGAGCCCTTGGGAAAGCCAGAACCAGTACAGGGTAGTCGCGGTGCGCAGGCCAGCGGCGGGATCGTCGTCGATGCTGAATTCGAGGGCCTCCCTCAGATTCGGCTGTTCCCGCTTCAGGCGGGCGATCCAGTCGAGTTGGTGGGCACTGATCCACTCGACCTCCGCATCCAGCGCCAACGCCTCGTACCAGTCCCGGTGCCGGCGACGCAACGCCACAGCCTCACCGGTCTGCTCGAGTTTCTCGAAGCCATACTCACGGAGAGTCTCGAGCATCCGAAACCGCACCACCGACCCGTGCTCCTCCCGGATCAGGATCGACTTCTCCACCAAAGACGTCAGCGTATCCAGCAACTCGTCCGGGTCGAGGCCCTCGCCACACACCTGCTCCGCCGCATCGAGTTCGAAACTTCCCGCGAAGACCGCCACCCGATCCCACACCAGTTGCTCACCGGCGGTGCACAACTCGAAACTCCAGTCGATACACAACCGCAGCGTCTGTTGCCGCGTCGGCGCACCCCGGCTGCCGCGGGTCAGCAGGGCGTAGCGGTCAGTCAGCCGCCCAAGGATCTGCTCGGGCGACATCGCCCGCAACCGCGCCGCCGCCAACTCGATCGACAGCGGCAACCCGTCGAGACGGTGACAGATCCCCGCCACCGTCGCTGCGTTGTCCTCGGTGAGCGCGAACCCCGGAACCGCGGCAGCAGCGCGTTCGACGAACAACGACGCCGCATCGTATTTGGGCAACCCCCGCAACGAGGTCCGCCGCCCGGGATCCGGGACAGCCAAAGGAGGAACCCGAAGCACCGCCTCCCCACCGATACCCAGGGGTTCACGGCTGGTCGCCATAACCCGCAACCCCGGGCAGACTCGCAACAGGGCCTCCGCCAATTCCGCCACGGCGTCCACCACATGCTCACAGTTGTCGAGGACCAACAGCACCTCCCGCGGCACGAGGAACTCGACCAGAACCTCACGCAGCGGCCTCGCCGAATGGTCCCGCACCCCCACCGCGGCGGCCACCGCATCGACCAAGGACGACCCATCACGTAGCTCACCCAACTCCACCAGGCGCACACCGTCGCTGTAGTCGCGCTGCACACTCGCCGCCACCCGCATCGCCAACCGCGTCTTACCCACACCCCCGATCCCCGTCAACGTCACCAGCCGAGAACCGGCCAGCAGATTCTTCGCCTCCGTGAGCTCGTGTCGGCGACCGACGAAACTCGTCAGTTCCAGAGGAAGGTCTCCCGTGGTCGAGGCGCGTTGCGGTGGGCGCCGGCCACCCGACGTCAGTAGTCGATCACTGACCTCTGAATCGGCATCTGCGCGGAGGGCCATCTCGTCGACGAGGAAGCCGTGGGCGCGTTGCAGCCCCCGCAGCTCCTCCCCGAAGTCGGCGGCGGTGGCCGGGCGCTGACCGGGCTCGCGGGACATCGCCCGCGCGATCACCGCGGACACGTCCTCGGGGATCCCGTGCTCACGCAGATCGGGCACCGCCTGCGTGGTGATCCGCAGAAACTGCGCGACCACCTGCTCACCGCTGCGCCGCTCGAACGCGGCATGCCCGGTCAGCGCACTGAACAACGTGGCGCCGAGCCCGTAGACATCGGCCGCCGGACTCGGCGGATCACCGCCGAGCACCTCCGGCGCGGTATACGCCGGCGACCCGGTGACCGCCCCGGTCGCCGTCTCGAAGCCGCCGCTGATGTGCGCGATGCCAAAATCGGCCAACTCCGGCTCGCCGTACTCAGTGAGCAGAATGTTCGCCGGTTTGACGTCGCGATGCAGGATGCCGAGCCGGTGCGCCGACTCCACCGCGCCGGCCATCTTCACCCCCAACCGAAGGACCTGATCCAAGGGGAGCGGGCCGCCCTTGCGGACCCGGGCCTCCAGCGAATCCTGCGGGTGATACGGCATCACAATGTAGGGAAGACCGCTCGCGGTCGCTCCGACCTGCAGAATGTTCACGATGTTCGGATGACCGGTCAGCCGCCCCATCGCCCGCTGCTCCCGGAAGAACCGAGCCCGGTTCTCGTCGTCGAGTTCGACGGTGAGCACCTTCACCGCCACGATGCGATCCAGGTCCGCTTGGGTGCAGCGGTAGACAACGCCGAAACCACCGCGCCCGATCTCCTCGGCATCGTCGAAGCCGGATCCTGCCAACTCCGCGGCCGGGGACGGCGGGTACCGCTGAGTGTCGAGCGGATCACCTTCACCCATCGCAATGGTCAACTCACCCCGTCGGCTCCGGGTTCTCACACGCTGGTTCCGACGGCACAACCAGCGCAAACGCAAGGTGGATCCATCTCTCGATGGCGTGCACTCAAGGATATCGCTGGCAGATGTTGTAGGCCTGAATGCCGGCCGAGGGGACATGACCGCGCTCTGAAGGGCTCGCAAAGGTAGCGCGAGAACCACGGCCAGGGCTTGGCCTAGGCGGCGGTCATACCGCCTGGGACCTGTCGTCGCGGTCTGTCGCCTTCCTAACCGGCTGTCAGTCGTCGTACGTCACGGCCAGATGTGCGTACAGCACTGCTGAGCGCGACCTTCGCTCGAGCCAGGACTACATTCTCGAGCCAGAGCGATATTAGTGAGTACGTACTGCGCGCGTGCCAGGTAGCTGCGCGTGCGCAGCATGATGTTGAGACGGGCGACAACGGCGTCCAACAACAGGGTCCCTCGTTCCGGTGGGATGGGTCTGCGCTGGTCTCTGGTGATGTCCGAATAGGCCACCTACTCGACTCCCGTGTAAACGCGTTGCGAAACAGGACCTTCCGCGACCACTGATGGACCCAATGCCGAATTGGTGTGGCGATGTTCTGGCGCCCGATCCGCGCGGCGTGATGCGCCTAACCGTCCCGCTCTTGGCGGGCGGGGGCATCCGACGCAAGTCAGGGACTAAGCGCGACACCGGCTCCCGAATGCATTTTCGCCCCAGGCCATTCTCCGCTTCGCACCAAACGGTGGACCAACCGGACTAGCTCAGTCGCCACCGCCTCGACCTGCGGCGGCGTACGCCCACCGCGTTGGAAGGCCAACACGACCTCGCGCGTGATGTCAGGGTCCACGAGGGGCGCGCCACTGAGCACTCCCCTGTCGATCTCGCGCTTGATAGCGACTGCCGGGAGCACGGACCATCCCTGACCGGCCAACACCAGTTCCTTGAGAATGAAGCCCGAGTTTGATTCTGCTACGACCGTCGGTTGCACTCCTGTCTCGGAGTGTGCCTGGTCGACTGCTGCCCGTACGCCCAGGCCGCCGACCGGAAGGACGAGTGGTCGGGCGAGCACGGTTGCCCATGAAACCGGCCTGTTCGGGGACAGGCCTGCGTCGGGCGGCGCCAGGACCCAGAGCTGTTCATGCAGCAGCGGAAAGACCGCCAGCGTGTGAGCGCTTGTGACGCTGTTCAACATCGCAACGTCGACCTCGCCGTGGTCGAGCCATTCACGCACGTACCCGGAGTACCCGGTGAGGAACCGGAGATGGACGGCCGGATGCTTGTTGGCGATGGTGTCGGCAAGCGGCTGGATAAGCGTTTCAATGGAGCTTTCGAGTACACCGATAGTGACGTGCCCTTTTACCAACTCCGGGGACGGGCTGAGTTCGATCTTTGCGCGCTCCAGTTCCTGCATTGCCCGGCGTGCCCGCCTGACCAGCTGCTCGCCGGCCTCCGTGAGCACCATCCCCTGGTGTGTGCGCTGGAATAGCGCGACACCGAGTTCTTCTTCCAGCAGTCGAATCTGTCGGGTGACCGCAGGCTGGACCAGGTGCAGAAGTTTAGCGGCCTTCGTCACACTGCCCACGTCAGCAACGGTGATCAGTGCGGCCAGTTGCTTGAGATCCAATGCCGTGCCTTTCGTAACCTCTGCGCCCAGCCGAATGAGCTTAGGTACAGGTCAGGCGCCATTGTGACACGTCGCCCAGGGGTGCTCCCGGGCAACATTGTCGACATCTGGAGACGCTCACCTGTGCCACGCGGTGGAGGCATCCGCGTGGCACAGGTAGACCCGGTCCATCTCTAGGTGTGCGAGGTTCCCAGGAGATCGCGCTCGACCACTTCGAGTGCGGCCTCGAGCGGACCGAGGGCGACGGGTTCCGTGGTGTCGGCAAACTGCTTGAGGACACCTTGGATCAGGTGGTGTCGCAACGAGGACGGTGCCTTCATTGCAGCCTGAGCGAGACTCGACCGCACCTCCGGAGGCCAGATGTGGTCGATCCTGTCTCGTGCAGTCCCTCGGTCGAAGACGTGCGCCTCGTCACGGACGTGGGGTCGGCTGGCACGCAACCGTGTGGTCTGGTCCTCATCGACCTTTCCGTCCTCGGTGAGGACCACACCGTATGCTTCTCGAGCGCGTTCAGTGCTGACGACGCCGCGCTCGACGTCGCTGGCGACCAGTTGCGGGTCGCGCCCGTACGGATCACCGAATCCACCGCCCGTGGGTGTACGAAGACGTATCCGGTCACCGCGCTTGAGGTAGAGGACGTTCACCTTGCCGAGCTGCTCCTCGGCGGGAGTTTCCGGGTTGAGGATCGCGGAGCCGAGCTGACCAGCGGCGCCACCGCGAACACCCCAAGGCTGCAGGTGGAAGCGGTTCATTCCACGAATGGTCATGACCGCTTCCATCCCGACGTTCTCCAGCTCGAGCTCGAGGGCGGCACCGCCTCGGTAGAGGCCCGGTGCCTGGGTGTCGGGGACGATCGCGTAGCGGCGTACGCGCATGACGGTCTCGACCTCAGTGATTTCGGTGGGGACGCTGAGCAGGAAACCCGACCGCACTTCGACCCCGTCCACCCCGTCTCTACTGCGACGTCCGCCGCCTCCACCGGCCAGCGGGTTGATCACGGTGACTCGCTTGCCGCCGTTGATCGGATCCTCGCCAGTGGCCACGATGATGGCCGCCTGACCGGGCCCGGCGGCGACCAACCCGTCCGGGATGGCCTGGTTGAGGCAGCCGAGGATGCAGTCGTACACACGTAGGCCGGTGGCGATACGGCTGCCCCCGGCAGCTGGGAACTCGGCGTTGATGAGGGTGCCGGCTGGAGCGATGGTGCGGATCGGGCGCAGCAGGCCGGCGTTCTTCGGCGCAAGTGGGTCGATGGTGAGGATGTACCACAGGAGCGCCTGAACGATATAGGGATGCGTCCTGCGGCCGCTGACGATGTTGTAGGCGGCGGCAACCTGGGGATCGGTGCCGGTGAAGTCGAAGACAACCTCGTCGTCTTCGATCGTCATCTTCAGATGGAGGAAGGTTAGTTCGCCCGGTTTCAAGCCCTCCACGTAGTCGCTGAACGTGTAGCTGCTGTTGGGCAGGTCGCGGATAATCTTGCGGGCCTTGATCTCTGCAAGCTCGGTGATGTCGTCCATGGCCTGCTCGACACCGTCGCGTCCGTACCGGGCACACAGCTCGTTGACCCGACGATCCATGGTGCGCAGGGCGGCAACGACGGCCTGGAGGTCCCCCCAGATGTCGCCGGGGATGCGCGTGTTGTCCATGATGACGTCGCGGACCTCAGTGTTGAGCTCGCCTGCCTTGTAAAGCTTGACCGGCCGGATGCGGAGACCTTCCTGGAAGACCTCCGAGTTGGACGGCGCAATGCTCCCGGGGACTGCGCCCCCGATGTCGGAGGCGTGGACAAAGGACCATCCGAATGCAACCAGCTTCCCGTCGTTGAAGATCGGGTTGATCATCGTGACGTCCATCATGTGGGTGACCAGTCCATCGGTATGGAAAGGATCGTTGGTGACGATGATGTCACCGGGCACCAATGCGTCGACATCGATCTCTTCCAACAGGCCCTTGATGGAGAACCCGATGAACACGTTCACGCCCGACTGGGCTGGGTAGGCGACGTTTTCGCCATCTGCCGACACCAGTGCGCACTGGAAATCTTGGACCAACTTGATGAATGTGGTGTGCGCTGTGCGGTAGAGGATGGTCGAGGCTTCGTCGGCGAGTGCCTGGAAGCGGTTGGCCATGATTGCTGTCTTTACCGGATCCATGCTCAGGCCTCCTGGGTGAGAAGTACGTCGCCACTGCTCTGCACGCCGGCTAGGTACCGCGGCGGCACGAGCACAGTGGTCTCGGGTCGTTCGATGAGCGCGGGGCCCATGATGGTCTGGCCGGCGCGCAGGGACTCCCAGTCGTAGATTCCGGCGTCGGGGTGGTCCTTGCCTCCGACTCGGATCGTTCGGCGCGTCCGCGGCTCGGGCGCAGCGGTCGTTTCGCTGCCTTCTTGGATAGAAGAGTCCAGGGTGGGAAGCTCGCCGCGGATGCGGACGCGGAGTTCGACGATGTTGATGTCGGCCGTAGGGTCGGCGTGACCGTAGAGACGAGTGTGCTCGCTGTGGAAGTCGGCGTAGACAGCGGTGAGATCGTCGGTGTCCAGTACTCCGCCGCTCAGGGGCACGGCGATGTCGAAGGCTTGGCCGGCGTACCGCATGGAGGCCCAACGCTCGACGTTGATTCCGCTGAGGGTCTCCTCGTCGAACGTGTCGAGCAGCCAGGACCGTGCCTGCTTCTCGAGTCCCTCGTAGCGGGTTCGGATGTCGGCGACGTCGAGTTGAGCTCCACGGACCACGTCGATGGTGTCGTGAACCATCTCGGCGACAAGACCGCCAAAGGCGCAGAACACCGAGGACCGAGAGGGCACCAGCACCTGGCGGATGCCGAGGTCCTGGGCGAGAAGTGTGCCGTGAAGACCCCCGTTGCCGCCGAAGGCCACCAGGCACAGTTCACTGGCGTCGACGCCTTGGCGGGAGAGGAACGGCAGGACGTTGGCCATCATGTTTGAGGTTGCGACCGCGATGCACGCATCGGCCGCACCAGCGACGTCGGTGCCGAGCGCCTGGGCGATGGGTGCCATTGCTCGTTCTGATTTCTCACGGTCGAGGGGCATCTCACCGCCGAGGAACCGCTCAGCGTCCAGATAGCCGCACAGCAGATACGAGTCGGTGACGGTCGGCTTGTCTCCGCCGCGGCTGAAGCACGCCGGGCCGGGGTTAGCCCCCGCGCTTTCGGGGCCGACGCGCAGGACACCGTTGTCCATCTTCGCGATTGAGCCGCCGCCGGCACCGACGGCCTCGACCGCGGTAACGGGCATCATGAGCGGGAAATCACCCACCATCGACTGCTCCGAGGTCTGCGGCAGCCCGTTCAGGATGAGGGAGATGTCGGCGCTGGTGCCGCCCATGTCCATTGTGAGCAGGCTGCGTTTGTCGGGAAGCTGCTTGGCCATGAACGTGGCCGCGGTAACGCCTGACGCCGGGCCTGAGAGGAGCGTGTACACCGGTGCCCGACGAGCCTCCGCTCCAACGGCGGCGCCGCCGTTGGAGCGGGTCACCATGAGCCGCGCCTTGGGGAGCACGGCGGCCAGGTAGTCCTCGACCTGGCCCAGGTAGGTGTCCATCTTCCCCATCGTGTACGCGTTCAGGGTCGCAACCACCGCACGCTCGTACTCGCCGATCTGGGGCCACAACTCACTGGAAGTGCTGATGGCCAGATCCTCATTGAGCATCGCGCGGAGATGGTCGCGTGCTGCGGTCTCGTGCTCAGGGTTGCGGTAGCTGTGCAGGAATGCGATCGCCAGCGCCTCGGCACCGTTGCCGAGAGCGTCCTTGGCGGCACTAAGCACTGCGTCAAGATCGATGGGCGTCAATACCTTGCCGCTGGGCGCGAGTCTTTCCGGAATTTCATAGACGAGGTTGCGAGGCACCAATGGTTCTGTGCGGGAGGTGAAGAAGTTGACCGTGTCGTTCAGCCGGAGGCGCTGCAGCTCCAGAATGTCGCGGAACCCCTCCGTGGTCAGCAGAGCAATCTTGGGGCCTGAGCGCTCGATGACTGTGTTCACCCCGATGGTGGTGCCGTGCATCAGCACAGCCTCGGTGTCACGGCTCAAGCCCATCTTCGCGATCAGACGGTCAAGTCCTTCCCGGAACCCTTCGATGAAGGTCGGCGGGGTGGACGGAACCTTCAGGCCGACAATGTCGCCAGGTGGGCGTCCTTCCTCAACTCCTGCGAAGTCGGTGAACGTTCCTCCGACGTCAACTCCAATGCGTAGCACGAGGCATTCCTTCTCTCTGAAATCTGTTGCTGGTGGCGTGTGGTCGTGGACGATCAAACGAGTCGGACTGAGACCCAGATGTCCTCGCGGCGATCCAGGGTGTTGTTCCAGGCGGCCTCCCCGACAGCGGCGAGCCCGGCGCGATGCTCCGGAATGATCTGGCCGAGCACGGGCGCCGCAAGATTTTCGGTGGTAGTCCCGTACTGGACGATGAATTTCTGACCGCTGTTCTGGGAGAATCGAAGTCGACCAATCGGGGCGTCCGAGATTAGTTCGGTGTGCCGGACGGGCGCCGTGCTGACCAGTGGGGTCCAGGCGAACATGGATTCACCGCTGACCAGAGCGTGCTCCTGCAGGATCGTGAACGGTAGTGCACTGACGAACTCCTCCACGAGCTCGGGATTGAGCGAAGTCGCCAAGACGGCCTCGGCCTGGATCCCGAGCGGTTCCCAGGTGATCTCGATGCGTGGCCCATCGATGTCGGAGGGGACATCCGTGGATGTCAGGCGCGTGGTCGAGACCGCCGCACCTGATGGCTCATCCGAGGCCTCGACATAGCGCATACCCGCGCCGACCCCCCATGGGAAGTAGTGATGGGACCAGGCCGTAAGCAGGTTGGCGTAGCGGACGATCTCGCGGAGCATCGAGATGATGGTGTCTCGATCTGGTTGCGCCGCGCAGACGGCATACGCGCGACGCTCGAAGCTGTGGAGCGTGTCGAAGCCGCTGTATCCCAGATAGGTCGAATATTTGTAGGCCGTGGCCTGCCAAAACTCCAACAGCTGAGCTGGCATCAGCCCGGTCTCGTTCGACTCCGCAAGTCGCAGCAACGGGTAGAGACCACAGCAGGCCCAGTCACGCAGCATGCCGTGGGCGGTGTCCCAAGTCGTGAAGTATTGGCCACCCGCTCCGGCACGCACCTTGTGGTTGCCCGTGCGGATGGCGTTGATCTCCCCCGGCTCAGCATTGAGCAGGGTGCGGCTTGCTGTGTTGATCTCGCGCTGTAGCGCATCGATTTCGTCGACTGTTGTAGTCATCGGTTGGGCTCCTGATCGGGTCGCCCGGCCCATGAGGGCAGGCTTCAACGTCCGATGACGCGAGGTGCGTCCCTGGCGTCTTGACGGTGGCAAAGATAAGGGCAGCGAGGTTGCTAGATGCCGCTGGTGTGACCACTGGGCTTCCAACGCAGGACTCTGCGCTCAATCAGGATCACGCAGCCGGTGAGGATCAAGGAAATAGGGTGATGGCGGTGAAGACGCCGGCTATCTGGAACTGCTGGCTCGATCTGATCAGCAACGTACCCAGGCCGCGGTTGGACGCCAACATTTCGGCCGTCACTGCTGCTACTGCGGCGGCCCTTGGTGGGGCCTCCACGAAGCCGAGCAGAGCCAGAAACTAGAAATGCCACGAAGCCACCTTCAATCGGTCTGAGTTGTCGCCGGAGACTCATAACCACCGAGATGGACTGCGGTTGAGCGCCTTTCGAGCCGCCGAGCGAGCGCGAGCGGGGTCGGCCAGCGCGGGGCGGACGCCTGTATGTCGCCAAGCGAAACAATTCCAGAAGTATTATGAAACGTGCTATCGGTACGAATCCAATAGTGAATTCTGATACCCCTATCTCACGCCGGTATACGGTTGACAGAAAGTGCACAGCTAGTGATGATCGTGATGCTGATCACCGGCGATTGCTACGCGCTACGGCATCCAGGCCGAGTGCTTCGGACTCATTGGCAAACCTCCATGGCGCCGACGACCTGCATGGTCAGCCCCAAAACACTCGGTTAGTACGAAAGGTAAGGGCACAATGCGCCAAAGAACTCGTGTTCCGAGTCAACGCTGGGGGTGCAGGCGGTTGGGGGCCGTCCTAATCAGCACCCTGATGATCGCGACGTCGGCCGGATGTTTTGCCCACGGCGGAAGCGAGGATGCCGACGGCACAGGGTCGGGACCCGACGAATCGATCGCCGCACTGCTTCCCGCTGACGTGAAGAACTCCGGCAGTCTCACGATTCTCTACGGAGGACCGCAACCCCCGTTTTACCTCCCAAACCAAGGCACAGTTGATGGCGTTTCGGTCGACATCGGCCACGCCCTGGCGGACCTGATGGGAGTCAAGGTCGAATTCCTGAACATCGGCTCGCTGCCGTCATTGGTCGCTGCACTAGACGCCGGCCGCGCGGACCTGAGTCTCGGCCCGTGGGGTGACAACCCCGAGCGGCAGAAGGTCGGCACCTTCGTCGACTGGATGAAGGAGAAGGTCGCGTTCCTCGTTTCGAAGGACAACCCGAAGAACATCAACGGGTTGGACACCGTCTGTGGATCGACAATCGCGCTTCTGGCGGGTGGCCAAGCAACTGTCGTGATGCAAAAACAATCAGACAAGTGTGTAGCGGAAGGAAAACCCGCCGTCGACATGCAAACCTTCCAGGACTGGGCGACCGCGGCGCTCGCGGTTTCCTCCGGTCGCGTTGACGCCTACTTCTCGTCAGTCTCGGGCATGACCTACTACGCGCAACGGGATGAGGCCATGAAGGTCGTTGGGACCGACCAACCCAACGGTTTCGGGGACCTACCGATGGGCGCAATCGTCAAGGACGATTCCGGCCTGCAGCCCGCGCTACAAGCGGCCTTCGAGCGAATCCTGGCCGACGGAACATACGACAAGATCATGGATGAAGCGGGACTTGGTCTTGAAAAGGTCGAGACCATCGGCGTGAACCTTGGCAAATAGAGAACAATTTCAAGCGCCAACCAGGAGTCCTAAATGACTATGACGAAGAAGCTCGAAATGTCAATGACCAAGAAAAGCACTAGCCCGCCGACGGGCGACCCGTTCGACGCAGCAACCGCGGCGAGACGTCCACAAATCCGAACATGGATCGCCGTCGTGGTAGTTCTCGTTCTCCTCGCACAGGCGACAAAGTTCATCGCAACCAACCCCGCATTCGCGTGGCCGGTCGTATTGGAATACTTCACAAGCGTCTACGTTCTTCAGGGGCTCGCCGCGACGCTGCAACTGACCGTAATCTGTATGGCTCTCGGCATCCTTGGCGGGATCGGCCTCGCCGCTATGCGACTCTCCGACAGCAAACCCCTGGTGTGGTTTTCGTCGACCGTGGTTTGGGTCCTGCGCAGCGTTCCGCTGCTAGTGCAGCTGATCTTTTGGTACAACCTCGCCGCCTTGCTCCCACAAATTTCGATTGGCATACCCTTCGGACCAGTGTTCTCGTCATGGAATACGAACGACCTGATCACACCGTTGGTCGCCGCCATCGTCGGTCTTGCAATGCATGAAATGGCGTACATGGCGGAGATCATCCGGGCCGGAGTGCTGGCCGTTCCTGACGGTCAGATTGAGGCTGCACGATCGATCGGCATGCGTCGCTATCAACTGTTCCTGCGCGTCATTCTTCCGCAGGCGGCACGAGTATCTGTGCCGCCGACAGGAAGTCAGGTAATCAGTATGCTCAAGGCCACAAGTCTGGTGAGCGTGATCGCGATGCGGGAACTCCTCTACTCCGTTCAGGAAACATACAACCAGACATTTCAGGTCATCCCGCTGCTTACCGTCGCGGTTCTCTGGTACCTGATCGTCACCTCGCTCCTGGCGGTCGGCCAAATTTACCTCGAGCGGAGGCTCGGACGGGGATACGGCAAACAGGGCGGAAGCAAAGAAACGGCCTCGACCGATTCCCCACAACTCGATCTCAAGATCACGGACAGGCTGAGCTGATGACGGAACAGAAGAACCATCCGGCGCCCGCTATCTCGGTTCGAGCGCTGGGCAAGAGTTACGGCGATAAACCCGTACTTCGTGATGTCTCAATGGACGTCGACGAAGGTGCAGTCACGGTAATTGTCGGACGGTCGGGGTCAGGGAAGTCGACCCTGCTGCGCTGCCTGAACGGGCTGGAAACAATCGAGTCGGGAAGTGTCGTGTTGCGCGGTGAACCAATCGGCTACAAGCTCACCAATCGCCTTCACCAACTATGCTCCCGTGAAATGTCGCAGCAGCGACAGAAATTCGGCTTCGTCTTCCAGAACTTCAACCTCTTCAGCAACATGACCGCCATCGAGAACGTGATGCTGGGTCCGCTTCGCGTCGCACGGCGCCCGAAGGACGTCGCCCGCCGCGAAGCGGTGGAACTGCTCCGCAGGGTCGGTCTCGGTGACCGTTGTGAGGCCTACCCTGCGCGACTTTCCGGCGGACAGCAACAGCGAGTGGCGATCGCTCGAGCACTGGCGATGAAGCCCAGCGTCCTGCTGATGGACGAGCCGACGAGCGCCCTCGATCCCGAGATGGTGGCGGAGGTCGAGTCAGTGATCAAATCGGTCATCGGCGACGGCATGACCACGGTAGTGGTGACACACCACATTGGCTTCGCCGCGGACATCGCCACCCACGTCGTCTATATGGACGACGGGAGGATCGTCGAACAGGGGACACCAGAGGCTGTGTTCTCCTCGCCCGAGTCGGAGCGTACGCGGCAGTTCCTGTCGGCCGTCAAGCCAAACTAGCGTCTCAGGGGCGGAAGAACGACGCCGGCAAACGGACTGTGGGTTGCCGATCCGGTCCCAATCCTCCCCGCAGTGATCGCCCCAGGGCCAGCGTCACAGTAAGCGTGACGTGGCACAAAGCGTGCAGCACTCGATCACCTGCTCAACGGCCAGGACCACCTGAGGTCGGGGAGGATTCTGGGCAATGATCCCCATGTACCGACCTCGACACTCCAGTCCCGGCCGAGCTAGCCCCGACGCTGTCGATCAACCTGCCGTCGCAAGGCTCAAGCGCCGCCGCAATCGGTCTGCTCAAATGCCGCGCAGTACCGGGTCGCCGGATGACACTCTGGCGATACCGGGACGCGCGACTGAGTCATCAACTCGAATGAAGGAGCAATCCCGCCATGTCAACCGCCAGTGAGATAGATCGGTCGGATTCGATCAGCGGTGCGATCGCCGATTTCGCGGTCGCGCCCGTCAGTGGGGAGGCATTCGAGCTCGCTCGCATCCGTCTTCTCGATGCGATCGGCGTAGCTCTCGCTGCCCGCAATACGCCACAAGCTCAAAGCGCCATCGCTGGCGCCACATCATTCATGGGAGAGGGTTTGTGCGGCAGCCTGGACGGTGTGGTCGGCCGTAGCCCTTACGGTGCCGCGTTCATCAACTCGACGCTCATTCACGCACTGGATTTCGATGACACTTACCCGGCCGGCGCAATCCATACGCACCCGACGGTCATCCCGGCTGCGCTGGCTATCTCGGATATGAAGGGCGCAAGCCTGCCGGATTTGCTCGAGGCAACCGCAGTCGGTGCAGAAGTTGCCTGCTGGCTCGGCAAGGCAATTGGCCGAGATCTCCAGGACAGGGGCTTTCACACCAGCGCAGTACTCGGCAGTCTCGCAGCTGTTGTTGCGGCGGCTCGATTGCTGAAGCTCGATCGAGAGAAGATCGTCGACGCGATCGGACTGGTCGGCACGGTTGGCGCAGGAACGTGGCAATTCGAGGAGTCGTGGGTCAAAAACTGGAATGTGGCCGTCGCCGCACAGAGTGCGATCGGCGCTGCGATTGCCGCATCAACGGGCTTCAAGGGACCATTGCAGCCCATCGAGGGACAATACGGCCTTCTGGCGACACACCTTGATGCCGGCCGGCTGGCGGATACGTCCACTCTCGGAGATCCGTGGCTGAGCGCGGATATCAGCATGAAGCGATACGGCTGCTGCCATTTCCTCCAGTCGGTCGTCAGTTGCACCCTCGAGGCGGCGTCATCGTTCCGCGCTTCCGATATCGAGGCCGTCACGGTCAAGCTTCCAAGTGAGCTCGCAATGCGGTGCGTCGCGTTGCCCATCGAGGCGCGCAAAGCACCAGAGAACTCCTACAGAGCGCGCTTTGCGGGCCACTGGCTCGTCGCACGAGGGCTTGTCGACGGTGACGTCAACCTCCGAACTTTTGACGAGGTGAGCCTCGACGGGCCTCTCGTCGACATTTTGGATCGCATCAATTTTCAAATTTCCGACTTCGCCAGCTACCCGGCAAATTGGCCCGCCGAAATGGAAGTGACGACCAAGGACGGAACGCGGCGAACTTTTCACAATGACGGTCGAGCGTCGACATTCGCAAAGTCAAACCTTCACGCCGTCGAAGACAAGTTTCGGCAGAACATCTGCTATAGCGGTATCAACGTGACAACGGCAGAACAGATCTTCGACGTCCTAGAGCGACCTGACGCAACTCTCGCAGACCTTTGGGTGGCCCTGAAGACCGATACGCCTCCGTCATCCAAGGTAGAGGAATGAGATCGCCCCGTTGTCAGGCCCCATGGCAGCAGTTCCGCAACCTTTTTGCCTCAGTGTGTGGTTCGCAGCTTCACTATGTTTATGGCCACTGTGGACTGGGGGTGGGGAAGGCGTAGTTGGGGTCGTAGCGTTGACCAGTGGCCAGTTCTCAACTTGTTGATCGAGTTGCTTAGGGCTGCGGCGGGGCCGTCTCGCGGCGCGTCGGCAGTCGTGCGCGCTCGGGTATGGAGCGGTGGGGTCAGCGGCGAAGGTTCCATATGTCGCCGGCGGCGGCCGGTCGCTGGTTCGTCACCTTTCGATGCATGACCACCACGCTCTCGCCGTTGCCCGGGCGACCGCTGCGGAGCCGTAGGCGCGCGGGTTGCGGGCGTAGGGGAAGCGAGCACCGTCATCGCCGATCTTGCCAGGGATCCACCGGGTGCACTGGGTGCACTGGGTTGATCCATCCCTCTGAGCGGCATCGCCGTCTCACCCCACGGGAAAGGCCTGTAAGGCGACGCAGCGCACTCTTCCTGGCGGCGTGCCAGGGCCCGCTCGAGGAGGTCGCTCACGTCGGCGGGGGTCTCCCGCTCGTAAAGGTCCCGGACCGGCCCGGTGGTGATGCGGAGGAACTGTGCGACCATCCATTCGCCCTCGCGGCGTTCGAACGGGGCGTGCCTGGTGATCGCGCAGAACAGTGGCGCCCCCCAGGCCGTACACGTCACGGGCAGGGCTGGGCGATTCACCGGAAAGGACCTCCGGGGCGGCGAAGGCCGGTGAACCCGCCACGATTCGGGATGCGGTCTCGAAGGCGTCGACCACGTGGAGATGCTGAAATCTGTCAACTGCAGGTTCCCGCAGTCGGTCAGCAGGTATGGCCAGAGAGATTGTTGTTCCAGGCGTTGCTATTACCGTTCACAAACTGCAGGAGGACACCCGTCTTCGTGGTCTCATTCCGCGGGACTGCGGTCGCCAGGTCCCGAAAATCAGTGACCGCGCGATGACGCTGCCGGACGGAGCGAGGTCGAACGTCCTGGCCCGGCAGTGGGAAAGTCTTCACCGGTGCGGTGGGTTTCCCGTCTGCCGGGCGGCGGACTCGATCAGATCACTGCGCCTCAATTGCGCGGCGGTGCAGACGGATCCCCGAGATCAGGAAGAAGACGCCGCCTAGCGTCGCGTATCCGGCGATGTTGGTGAGTGAGGCATGCGCCCCGACGGCTTGCAGAATGAAACTGGTGCCGGCGATGGTGGAGAGCCCGCCGGTGAGGATCATCGCCCACTGACCACACGATCAACTGCACGATGCCCGCGGTGATCGCCCAGGCACCCCACACCCGCAGAACGCTCGGGGCGCCGGGGGTGACGGCGACGGCCAATCCGATGGCGGTGAACAGACTCAGTGCCATGTTGATGTACAGCAGCACCTGCGGTCGTGCGGCACCCGACGAACGGAAGTCGATCACAGCCGCGCCGACGTCCAACAGTGGATAGATCACCAGCAAGGCAATGCTGACCGGGGTGAGCGTCGAAGCGGTGAGGACGAGCAGGCCCGCCCAGACGACGGCGAAGCCGAATCGGACGCAGTACAGGTTTCGCAGCCCTTGGTGCTGGCAGTCTCGGCTACGGCGTTGCGGTTGCCGGCTTCGATGGAACTGGACATCAGATACCTCTTTCGATGATTGAGGCGGTGGATGGATCCGGTGTCACCGGTTGCCACGGTCAGCCCCACGAGGAGGTACCTGACACTGCCTGGCCGGCGCACGGTGGGGCCGCACGAACGACCTCTTCCGTTACCGAGCTAGTCGGTCCATCGCCGACGCATCAGCGCCCCGGTTACCGGGGTTGCGCTTCCTCAACGCCGCCGCCGAATACCCCGAGTGCTTAAACTTAACGGCGCTGCCTGCGCACCGGATCTCGCCATGGTGGTCGCACGTGTGTTGGCTGGCTGCCGCTATTTGCATGCGGTGATGGACGGCTGAGCGATTTTTCCATCGTTCGGCGCACGTTTGCGGTGCGCGAGTCTGTTTCTAGCGCTCGGACGGCGGGCTCGTTGCACATCAGCTGGATGAGTAGCTGGCGATCCGATTCCATCAGGTCATCGCGATCGCCTTCCACCATTAGGGGCAGAAGGATCTCGGTGACGCGAGGGAGTCTGATGCCGAACGTCCCGAGGACGTCTTCGTTCGTAGGACCACCATAGGGTCGCCACGCCAGGATGAACCGGGCGAGATCTCGTTCGTACACGTTCACGTCGACAGGTACCTTCGATTCGATATCCGGTCCAGCAGGACTCCGATTGAGTACGCCGGCAACCGATGACTGTGCGGCCGGTTCCACGGATCCAGTCGCTGGCCCTCAGATACGAAGGCAGCGGCACACAGTGCGAACCCTCGCCAGGACCAATCGAATGCCCTCGGCGCGGCCCTGGATCATTACGGAGTGAACATCAAAAGATAGACAGTCCCGTGCGGGAGGTAAATTCGTCGAGCGCGGCGACGCCTGCGATAGAGTTTCCGGAGCTACCCAACCGTGGGCTCCAGACGCAGATGGCGCAGTTGTTTGGCACTACAGCGATAATACCGCCGCCGATGCCACTCTTACCGGGGAGCCCGACACGGTAGGCGAATTCGCCTGCTGCGTCGTAGGTTCCGCACGTAACCATCATCGCGTTGATCCGCTTGGTTTGATGTGGATCTAGTAGCGCAGCGCCGTCTCGGCGGGCACCGTTCGCAGCGAGAAATCTGCTCGCTAGGGCCAAGTCGGTGCAACTCGCCGAGACGGCACATTGATTGATGTATGCGTCGAGGACTTCATCGACTGGGTTATCCAGATTTCCGCAGCTGGCGAGGAAATGGGCGAGCGCCTGATTCCGGTGGTTGTGACGAGATTCAGATGCGGCGACGCCTGTGTCCACCTGAAGGACCGCGTTGCCGCTCTCGTCACGCAGAAGGCCCAGGACCCCGTTTGTCTCACCCGCCGAGACGCTGAGGAGCCTATCCGCGACCACCAATGCACCGGCGTTGATGAACGGATTTCTCGGAATTCCATTCTCGTGTTCAAGTTGGACAAGCGAATTGAATGGGTTTCCAGACGGCTCTCGGAAGACCCGCTTCCAGATCGATTCCCCGTCGCAAGCGAGTACCAGCGCTAGAGCGAACACCTTCGAGATGCTCTGAATGGAGAACGGCGTTTCAGAATCCCCCGACGAATAGACCTCGCCTTCGCGTGTGGCAACACTGATCCCGAATTGGTTGGGTTCCACAGCGGCAAGCTCAGGAATAGAGTTTGCAACATTTCCCTCACCGAGGTGGGGCTTGATCGAGCCGACAATGTCGTCTAGAAGGTTCTGGAACTCCATGAATCGTTGCCTGCCTTTGTCACGTCAGAGTGTTGAGCTGTTGTGAACAGCGTTCTCACGCTCGCGGGCCGCCGGCGCCGTCGAAGTCCGGGATGCGGACGTCGAGCCATCGCAGTGCGACCACAACTTGCTCCAGGTATTTGACATCGCCGATAATCCGAGGAATAAATTGAGGGCACCGCCCGGCGCCCCAACGGAATTCCGAGGATGAACCAAGTTTCGAAGAATTTTGGTCCACGAGATCAGGGATGACGATAGCGATAGGCACCGTGAATGACATCAGGTTTGCGGGTCCCTCATTCTTTTGGCTCTGACACGAGCAGTGTTGGATGCTTCGCAGGCTACTGTTCCCCCAGAAAGAGTCGCTTCATCCGCTCTGTCGTCGAGAAGGTAGCTGTACAGCTCCAGAGCCCGTCGCTCGGCCTCAGACAGGGCGGCTGCCTCAATCGCACTCTGCAGGGGTTTCAAACACCGGTGACCGCCGAGCACCCTGAGAAGGGCGGTTGCACCATGAAGGAATATCACCAGCATCGGCAGACCGAGGCCCTTCGACGTATTGATTCGGTGAAACCAGGCGTATGAGGCTGTTGCCTCCTCAGCGGACGACGGTAGGGACGCACTTGAGCACGTATTCGAAGTGCTAGCGCGTAGGTGGCGTCCTCAAGGTATCTACTTGGCCAGACCGCGGTCACGGGAAAAGACCGCGGTCTCGGTGTGCTTCGGCGACCTTGCCGACGCCGAGGGCATGTGCGGCAAGACGGAGGGAAATCGCTTGGTTCGCTGCGAGTGCCCATACTGTTTGTGAGGCGGCACCCATCAGCGATGTGAGCTTGCGGTCAACCTCCTCGATGCTCCAGGAAAAGGCCTGCAAGTTCTGAACCCACTCCAGGTACGACACCACGACTCCACCCGCGTTCGCGAGAATGTCGGGGACGACGGTAATGCCGTTGTCGGCGAGAATTGCATCGGCTTCCGGGGATGTCGGTCCGTTGGCACCCTCGACGACGAGACTGGCGCGAACCTCGTCTGCGTTGTCCTCGGTCAATACGCCGTCCATTGCTGCCGGAACCAGAACATCAACATCTAGTGCCAACAGTTCCTTGTTGGAAATGCGGTCGCCGAACCCAGACAGCTCGGTCAGCACGCCGCCCTGAGATGCCCGGTCGATGAGCGGGTCGATCAGGAGCCCGCGGTCCTGTTGAATGCCACCGGTCACATCGGTCACTGCGACCACCCTGCAGCCTTCCTCTGCGAAGAGCCGTGCAGCGTGGGCTCCGACTTTGCCGAATCCCTGAATCGCTACTGTCGCGTTACGTGGGTCGATACCTTTGTGCCGCATGGCTTCTAAAGCAGTAATCACGACTCCCCGTGAGGTGGCTGTGGCCCGGCCGTTGGAACCTCCCACGGTAAGCGGTTTGCCGGTCGTCGCAGCGTGGACGGAGTATCCGACACTGACGGAGTAGGTATCCATCATCCATGCCATCGTTGTCTCGTCGGTGTTGACATCGGGGGCAGGAATGTCTTTGTCGGGTCCTATGAACGGAAGTATTTCTTGGGTGTAGCGTCTGGTCATTCTCTCTTTCTCGGCGCGACTGAACCCGTCCACGTCGACGGCGATCCCGCCTTTGGCGCCGCCGTAGGGTAGGCCGAGCAGGGCGCACTTCCAAGTCATCCACATTGCGAGGGCCGTAACCTCATTCAGGTCCGTGGCGGGGTGAAATCGGACGCCACCCTTTCCCGGCCCGCGGGTGAGGCTGTGTTGAACTCGGTAGCCAGTGTGGACCTCGAGACGGCCGTCGTCACGGCGAAGTGGTACTGCGACAGTCAGTGATCTACGCGGAGTCGCGAGCAGTTGTTGCATCCCCTTGTCAAGGCCCAGGAACTCTCCAGCTTTCTCGAGTTGCATCAAGGCCGAGCGGTGAGCCAGTTGACCGGGCGACGACACTGGCGCCCTCAAATCACGGCCGAATTCGGCTACGGCAGATTCGGTAATGGTCATGCGCGATCTACTCCATCATCCTTGTGTGGCGGGAATCTGCGGTGGCGGATTGGGGACATGCACCCCGTCGTGTTGCCGCGCTCTGCATCCATCCTGGTTGAGTAGCGTGCCCGGCATGACGCAGCCCCTTCTCCGGCGCCACACTGGCACTTCCCAGAACTATTATGAATCGTGCTAAAGCCGCGAATCCAATAGTGAAATCTGATACCCACATCGCACGGCGGAATAGCCATCCGCACTCAGAGGGTGAGCAAATCCCCCCGCCCCTGAATCAGTAATGCGCACGGACGCCGGGACAACGGAGCTGAATGTCTCACGGCCCGTGTGGTCGACAAGAGATCCCAGCCGCGCCTAATGGGTACCCCGTGCCGCAACTTCGGGTTGGAGTCTGAGGCTGTGTGGCTAGGAGCGTGGGTCTGTATTGCCAATCGGGATCGTTGCCAGGGTCCGCCGGAGTCGATTGGGTCGGCGGTGGGTGGGCAGATTGGTTCGGGATGAGCGCAGGTTGCGCGGGTGTCCGTACCGAGCTCTGCGGGTGGCGGCTGACCGGGAGGTCAGCTCGCGGCGAGGGTCGCGAGGCCGTGGACACCGACTACGCCGTGGAGCTTGCGGAGGTTGTGACAGGCGGCGAGCAGCAGCCATTCGCCGCGGGCCTGGTCGAGTCCGCGGAGCAACAATTGTTTGGCGTTCTGCAGGGTGCTCATCTGACCGAAGACCGGTTCGACGATGGCCTTGCGGCGGGCGTATGCGTTGCGGCCCTTCCGGGTGGCCAGCTTGCGGGCCATTCGTTGCTTGCCGTTCGCGGACTTGGGGATTCGCCCGCGCGGCGCGATCGGTGGCGGGTCGACACGGCGCCGGCGTCCGGTCGCGACATAGAACTCGGTGCCGTGTTCGTCGGCGAACTCGGCGGCGCTGTCGAGGTTGTCGGCCGAGCAGTAGCCGGCGTCGCCGAGAACCTGGTCCGGGACTTGCCCGCTCGCATACCCGACCATCACCCGAACACCCCGCCCGGCGTGTTACCGACCCACGCTCCTAGCTTCTGCTCCTGCTCCACGCGTCCCACACCGCGTCAGCAACGTCGGTAGTGGCCACCAGCAACCCGTGCTCGGGCAAGTCGCCGGCGGGTCCGAAAGTGTCGAATAGCTGACAACCACCTTCGGTGGCGATGATGACCCCCGCGGCCACATCCCAGCTGTTGTACTTTCCCGGCAAGATGGTCGCGGCGGCGCGTCCCAGGCCGGCGTGCGCGAGAGACAGCGCGCAGGAACCGATGATGCGAATGGTGCCGTGTTCGCCACTGACCCACTCCATGAACTTCTCCATGCCGGGCCAGGCGCGAAATCCCGATGACCACTCAGTGAGCACGACTTGCCCGGCCATCGACCCGGTACCGGGTTCCGCCGCGACGGGGACGCTGTTGAGGCGCACACCCATCCCCCGGGCTGCGCCGATCGTCTGTTCGCGGTAGACGTCGTGTACGACACCGACGGCCAGCCCGATGACATCAAACGCGTACAGGGCTCCCAGAAGTAGTGCGAGAAGCGCCACGGCCAGGGCTTGGAATGTGGACGGCATAGCAGAACCCTAGTAGCGGCGGTCATACCGCCGGAGACGGCGGGTCGTGGTGTCGACGGCGGTCGTCGTCAGCATTCGGGGACGTTGACGGCGAGGCCGCCCTGCGAGGTTTCCTTGTACTTCGAGAGCATGTCCATGCCGGTCTGGCGCATGGTCTCGATGGCCTGATCGAGCGAGACACGGTGACTGCCGTCGCCGTGCAGGGCCATCTTCGCGGCATTGACAGCCTTGACGGAGGCGATCGCGTTGCGCTCTATGCAGGGAATCTGTACCAATCCGCCGATCGGGTCGCACGTCAGACCGAGGTTGTGCTCGATGCCGATCTCGGCGGCGTTCTCGACCTGAGCGGGCGTGGCGCCGAGCAGTTCGGCGAGAGCACCGGCCGCCATCGAGCACGCGGAGCCGACCTCGCCCTGACATCCCACTTCGGCGCCGGAGATCGAGGCGCGCTCCTTGTACAGCACGGCGATCGCCGCGGCGGTGAGCAGGTACTTGACCACTGCGGCGTCCTTGGCCTGCGGTTCGTCGAGACCGGGCAGGTAGCGCAACGCCCAGAACAACACCGCCGGCACGATACCCGCGGCACCGTTGGTCGGGGCGGTGACGATCCGGCCGCCGGCGGCGTTCTCCTCGTTGACCGCCATCGCCGCGACGTTGAGCCAGTCCATGGAATCAGCATGGTCCACACGATTCTCGCGTGCGACGAGTCGACTGTAGAACTCGGGTGCGCGGCGTTTGACCCGCAGCGTACCGGGCAGATACCCGGCGGTGGCGGTGAACCCGTTGTGAATGGACGTCGCCATTGCCCGCCAGATCTCGAGCAGTCCGGCGCGCACCTGCTCGGGTCGGCGCGTCGCGATCTCGTTGCGCCACATGACATCACTGACCGACAGGTTCTCCCGTTCACAGATCCCGAGCAGTTCGGCGCCGGTGCGGAAGAGAAACGGCACCGGGGTGGCCGATCCGACGGAGACGGCCTGGCCTTCACGTTCGACGAAGCCGCCGCCGACCGAGTAGAACACCGCCTCGTGGGCGGGGATGGCGACGGCGAGCTGCTCGGGGGTGTAGTCGGCGGCGGCCGGGTCGGTGTGGACGGCGAACCGGATGGTGTTGGTGTGCCGGTCCTTGATCGTCAGCGGATGCATGCCGATGGCCCCGGAGCTGACGTCGAGATCCTTGGCGTCCGCGAATCGAAGGCGGTTCGTCGCGTCGATCTCAGCGACCCGACTGTGTGCGTAATGGGGGTCGATCGATTCCGGTGCGTTCGCTTCGAGGCCAAGGAGCACGGCGCCGAGGGTTCCGTGTCCGCGGCCGGTCGCCGCGAGGGAACCGTAGAGGTCGACCTCGAGGCGGGTGATGGTGCGGAGATCGAGACGGTTCTTCACCTCGTCGACGAACATCGCGCCGGCGCGCATCGGGCCGACGGTGTGTGAGCTGGACGGGCCGATACCGATCGAGAACAGGTCGAACACGCTGACAACCATCAGACGGTGCTCCCTTCCTTGGTGCAGATGATGCGGTGCGGCGACTCCCCAGGTCGGTGGTGATCTGGGGAACGACCGTGCTTCCAGCCGGAGGCCGGAGGATGTTCGTCATGTCTTCGACAAGTTTGCGAACGCCGACCCGCCGGCCGAGGTCGAGGATCAACACTCAACCAGGCGAGTCGGCGGGTGTGCTCCCCGCTTCGTCCAGGTCATAGAACGGGTGTCGCCCGCATATCTCACACCACTGCTGTTGAGTAGAGGGCGCTTTGATCGACAAGACTTGGTGCTGCTTCGCGTAGGTTTGACCCGCATACCGTCGACAGGATCGTGATCAACGAACTCAAGCAGGGTGTCGCAACGTCGAGTCGATGCGCCAGTTCTTCCATCGGTGCGAGACCATAGATGACGTCTTCTGATACGTAGCGATGCTCCAACGTTTTCGGCCCTCGGGCGCCGGCCAATGTCGGCACGCTGGCGATCATCTGGTCGATGGTCTCGCCTACAAGCCCTTGGTCACCGTAATAGCGTTTGAATAATTCCGTGAAAGGTACCAATTTCTGGTTCAACGCCCGCATGACGTCGAGCCGCTCGTCGTCGATGCCGCTAATTATTTGGGATGCTCCGGAAGACGCACCCTGTCGATAAAACAAGTAGTCTTCGCCGGCCTCGCTCCGTGCAGCGTTCACCAGCAGAATCGGCGGGTGAAGAATGTTGTTCATATTTCCGAGGGTCGTCTCCGCAAGAGTGGATGCGGCCAGGTCCGGAAACCAAATTCGGAATGTTTCAACTAAGTCGGAGGAATCTTTGTGTCGTAATTGACCGAGTGGAAAGTTTCGTTTGACAGCGCGGATGCGTACGTTGCCGGGTTCGACGTCGCCGGTGATGGGGAACCCGGGCAGTTGCCCGACGGGCGAGGCTATGGACGTGCCCGTGTTCAGTACCTCGTCGATCGCTTCGACGATCGCGAAGCCGCCGGGCGCGACGAGGACCGGCTTTCCCTGCATCGACTCTGCGTAAAGCCGGGTGAGGGCGATCGACTCATCTCGTGGGGCAATGAGCATGAACGCGTCGGCCTCAAAGGGGGTTCCAACCTGTACTCGCGCGAGTTGTGCAGGCTGCGAATGCCCGTGCCATGTGACCTGTGCCGACCACGTCCCAGGCGGCGTCTCGTCTGTTGCGTAGACCACTTCCGTTCCCGCCGTAGCCGACGCCCAGGCCGCAGTGACTGCAGCCATCGGCAAGCTTCCAAGTACTGCCAGCCTCATGAGGTTCCTTTCACTCGAAGTATTTGACATTGCACCGCCCACCCGGCGAGAGGCGTTCATCCTCACTGTCTTCGATGAGGTAGATGTGCAGCACCAGCGACCGTCGTTCGGCACGAACCAGAGCGACTCCCTCAATCGCTCGCTGCAGCGGATTGGCCCATCGTCGGCCGAAGAACGTACTGACACCGGCGATGGCGGCATGAATGAACAACGTGAGCATCCGGCTGTCCTTAGCGAGGTCGGTCGACATATGTATTCAACGAAGCCAGCCGTCGAGGCTGTACGCCTCCTCGGTGGAGGGCGGTACGGACGCGCACTGTGGGTGTAGACGAAGCGCCGGCACGAACGCGGCATCCTCGGAGGTACTTACTCAGCACTCCAGAGGCCATGGAAAACCCACGGTCGCAGCGTGTCTCGGCGACCGTGCCGACGTCGAGTGCATGTGCAGCGAGACGTAGAGAGATCGCTTCGTATGCAGCCATCGCTGACACTGTTCGCGATGCTCCAGGAAGGAGTCTCCACTCTCATCCTTGGTTGGCGGCTATCTGCGGTCGTGGGTTAGGGATGAGCGCTCTGTCGTGTCCGCTCGGTGGGTCACCCGGGGTTGAGAAGCGTGCCATCGTGTTTGACGAGTCGTGCGGATTTCATGACGGTGTCGATGGCAGCGCCGGACGATGGGATGACGACGGCAGCTTCGACGTTCGAAAGGCACTGCTCTCGCCACAGGAAGTGCGGACAACGAGCTTCGGCTCGAACGTCAGCTGCGCCGACTGGTTGGAATTTCCGACGATCAGCTCGGCGGCCCGACGTCCCATCTGGTATGACGGTTGCGCGACCACGGTGATGCCGAGGGCTGGGCCCCAGGAGAAGTCGTCCATGGACAGGAACCCGATGTCGTCCGGGATCGCGAGCCCGCAGTCGGCCAGTGCCGAGTGGACGGCAACCGTGTAGCGGCCGGTGAGGCAGACGAGCGCGTCCAGGGTTTTACTGCGTTCCAACAACGCCCACACTGCCTCACCGACCTCCGACTTCGTGGCCACGTCGACGACGGCCTCCTCTGGCAGTGACAGGCCCGCCTCGTCGAGCCCACTCCGCAATCCCTCGATACGCCCGAACTGCGACGGCCGTGTTCCCGAGGAGATCACCCCGATCCTCCGTCGTCCACACGAGATCAGGTGTTCCGCCATCATCCAGCCGGCCGCGATGTGGTCCAGGCTGACCGAGTGCAGACGTGGCGGCGGGTTCGGTACCGACCGCGCGACAATGACACACGGCGTTCCCCCTGCTGCCATCCGTCGCGTCTTGTCGTCGGTAGACGTTCCGGTGGTGACGACCAGACCACGGACCCGCTGCTCGTCCATGGTCTGTACCTGCGCAATCTCGCGATCGCCGTGGCGAAACGTGCTGGAGAACGTGACGAGGCTGCCGTTGGCGGCGGCAACCTCGTCAATCCCGCGCATCAGGTCGAGGTAGAACGGGCTGCTGAGATCATCGATGACCGCCCCGATCGTGCTGGAGCGCCCAGCGAAGATGCTCTTGGTGAGCGCGTTCGGCGTGTATTCGAGCCTGGTGACCACTTCCCACACCCTGCTCGCAGTCGCCTCCTTGACGTTGCCGCCGTTGAGCACCCGAGAAACCGTCGCCACCGATACCCCGGCCGCCGCCGCGACGTCGCCGATCGTTGATCGCTTCACCGTCCGTCCTTTCCCGCCGCCCCGGTCAGGCGGCTACGGTTGCACGCTGTCCGTCGCGGACAACGATCTCCCCGCCGATCATGACTGTGTCGACTCGCGACAAGTCCGCCGGGTCGGTGAGCACGAGGTCGGCGATCGCACCCACAATGATGCGGCCCCTCCGCGTCGCCACACCGGGGATGGCGTCGGCGACGTTGGCGGTGCCCATCGCGACCGCCGCAGGCAGGCTTACCACGCCGGCTTTGGTGGCGCGGTCGATCCCAAGCAGGATCGAGTCGTGGTTGCCGCCTGCGTAGTCGGTCGAGATCGTATCGACGAGCCCGGCTTCGAGCATCGCGTAGATGACCTCCGGGCCGGACTCGAGCCGCTGGGCGCCGAACGCGTCGAGGGTGGAGATATCCACAATCGCGCCCAGTTCCTTGAGCCGTTCGGCGTGTTCGAGGGCTTCACGCAGCTCGAAGCTCCCATGGTTGGAGTGCCCGGCGATGAGCGATACCCCGGTCTTGGCGATCTTGGCGACCTGTGTCATCGATGCGGCCGCGTTGTGTACCAGCACCGGTACACCGACCTTGTCCGCGTATTCCGCGGCTTCGGCCAGGCCGTCCAAGGCGATGTCGAACGCGGGCAGAACGATGTCCGAGACGATCTCGCGGGTCTCTTCGACCGACAGCTTGCCGGCCAACCCCGCGGCCACCAGCGCCTTCTCCACTGCGTCCCGGTCGAAGGCTGAGGCTGAGATGTGCCGACCCAGCACCGCGTACTTCAGTGTGTCCGCCTGCTTGGGCGTGATCGTCACCCCGGTGCGCTTGGCCACCTCGGCTGGGATGTACATATAGCTCGCCCCACCGCCGCCGAGGGTGTGCCCGGCGCCGATCTCGCCGAGGGCGACCGCTCCCGCGTCGACGGCTCTGCCCGCGGTGAACGAGCGGTTCTCGTCGGTGAGCCCGCCGCCGTCCGCGATCGACGCCGCATGCAGGCAGGCCGGGGTGTTGCAGGACGCCAGTTTGACGTTGACCGGGTGGTCCTCGTTCGTTTTAGCGATGGCCTCGGCAGTGACGAACCCATCGACGCAGAGCACGGTGGTGGTGCCCTCCAGTAGGTGCCGGTCGAGGTTGGCACGCACCTGCTCGGGTGAAAGTGCCTCATGCCCGCTGGGAAACAGCGGTCCGTACGCGGTGCCGTGGGTGTGGTTGTTGATCAAGCCCGGAACGGCGAGTTGGCCCGCGGCTTCGACGATCTCGTCGACCGTGCCGTAGGTTTCCGTGGGTCTGGTGGGCACGATCTCCCGGATCGTGTCTCCCTCGATCACGATGTCGACCCTCTGTTGCGGGTCGCCACCGTCGCCGTCGACGAGATCGCAGTTGTGTAGGACTGTCGTAGTCATAACGCCTCTCTCAGAATCGCTCGAAGCGGAACGGGGCCAGCTCCTCGGAGTGGTCTTCGCCCAGGACCTCGGCCGCGACAAGGCCGCCGGCGTACAGGCTCAACGTCGCACCGCTGTGCGAGACGGCGAAGTGGAAGTTGGGCAGTTCGGGCGCTCGGCCCAGTACCGGCAGACCGTCACCGGGGATGGGCCGCTCTCCCACCCGCACGCTTTCCACGGTGGCCCCGCGGATTCCCGGGTAGAGCGAGATTCCGGCTTCGATGACCTTCTCGACTGCGGCGGGATCCGCGCTGATCTCTCCGGTGGGTGAGACCTGTACTGCGTCGTCGACGTCGTGCGTGTGCAGGAGCAGTCGGCCGGCGCCGTCCGGGCGCAGGTGGACATGCGGTGCGTGGATGACGCGTGTTACGGCGACTGCGACCGGTGAGGTGTAGATGAGGACACCGCGCGTGTTCTGCATGGGCAGGTTCAGCCCGGCGAGTTGGGCGATGTCGCCGGCTCGCGGACCGGCACAGTTCACCACGGCGTCGGCGGGTAGTTTCCTTCCGGAGGCGAGCTGGACCGAACGCACCTTACCGTCGGTTACCTCGATTCCGGTGACGGCGTCGTGCCAGATTTGCTCCGCGCCGGCTGTGGACAGGAGGTGACCGATCAGTCGGGTCGGCTCGATCCACCCTTCGGTCGGGTAGTAGGCGATCTCGTCGGCGGGCAGCTCGTCGGGGTTGATATCGGGTTCGAGGCGCAGTGCCTCCTCACGGGTGAGCCAGCGGACCTCGTACCCGTAGCTCTTGCGGGTCTCGACGTTCCGGCGCAGCTTCTCCCGTGCGCTGTCGTCAGCGGCCCAGTCCAGATTCCCGCCCTCGTGGTACCAGTCGCTGCCGGGCACTTCGCTCGCCAACTTCCGGTGTGCCTCCATGCCGGCGACGTTGAGATCGTGGTAGGGCCGCGGCGCCTTGTCGTTCGAGTTGGTCCACGAGAACGTGGCACCCGATGTGCCATCCGACGGTGCACCCGCATCGACTACCGTCACGCGGGCACCGCGCCGAGCCAGTTCTGCGGTCACCGCCGCGCCATATACGCCTGCACCGATGACAACAACCTGCTCAACCATGTGAATTCCTTTTCTCTTTCTCTTGTTGGGTTTCTACTGATCGGCGGGCAACGCGCGAGCAGCCCCCAGGGGAATGAGGACGGCGGCCTCGTCGCCGAGTGAGGGGAGGCTGTGGGTGCCCGGGTCGGGCACAGAGACACGGAGTCGAACGGATTCGGTGATCTCCAGGACAACGGTGGCAAGGCTGCCCTCGTTGACGACGTCGACGACCCTGCCCGCGATCGA
The DNA here is from genome assembly GCF_011603105.1 of Rhodococcus sp. A14. Lineage (NCBI taxonomy): Bacteria > Bacillati > Actinomycetota > Actinomycetes > Mycobacteriales > Nocardiaceae > Rhodococcus > Rhodococcus sp. A14. The sequence continues at coordinate 84,252 of NZ_JAAOQS010000026.1, forward strand.
CTGCTCGGCCGCCGCGGCGGCCAGACGGAGTGCCTCCGGCCTGAGCAGGACGCGGACTGCGTCACCCGCCGCGAGTGTCCCCGATTGACGTGCGAGCACAGTGGTCCCCGTGGACAGCCGGACGGTACATTCGTCCGACCCGACATCCGTACATACGCCGGGGATAAGGTTGGACTGGCCGACGAACCCTGCGACGAACGCGTTCGCAGGTTCCCGGTAGATGGTCTCGGGCGTGTCCAGTTGCTCGATACGTCCGGCCCGCATCACTGCGATCCGATCGCTCATCACCAGCGCCTCAGTCTGGTCGTGAGTCACGAAGATCGAGGTGATCCCGAGCTCGCGCTGAAGGTGCTTGATCTCCAGCCGCAGCTGCTCACGCAGCTTGAGATCCAAATTCGATAAAGGCTCGTCGAACAGCAATACCTTCGGGCGCACCACGATCGCCCTCGCCAGGGCGACGCGCTGCTGCTGACCGCCGGAAAGCTGACTGGACAGACGATCTTCCTTCCCTGCGAGCCCGACACGGTCGAGCGCATCTGCCACGCGCTCGCGGATCTCCGACTTCGGGCATTTGCGCATCCGCAGTCCGTAACCGACGTTCTGGCCGATCGTCATATGTGGGAAGAGGGCGTACTGCTGGAAGACCATCGCGGTGTCACGCCGGTCCGGCGGCAGCTGGTGCACGTCCTGGCCGTCGAGCAGGATGCGTCCGGCATCGGGCGTCAGGAAGCCCGCCACCATGTTCAGGGTCGTCGTCTTGCCGCAGCCCGACGGTCCGAGCAGCGTCAGGAACTCGCCGGGATGCACATCGAGATCAAGGTCCTCGACCGCCGCCGCGGAACCGAACTCCTTGCGGATCCCGCGCAGGGTCACGGCGGAGCCGCCGGTGCGTGCCTGCGTGGCCGGCTCCTCGGTGGTGCGTAGTTGTGCGATCACTTGGTACCTCCGTGGATGAACTCGGTCAGGCGGACGAACCGGGACGCCACGCCCGTGATGAGGCAGATGCTGAGGACGCTGGTCACCGCGACACAGGCCAGGGTCGGCGAGTACTCGTACTCCATGTATTGCAGGAGCTTGATGGGCAGCGTGTTCGCGTCCCGTGTGGTGAGGAACAGGGAGAGCTCGACGTTGTTGAACGACATGACGAAGGCGAACAGCGCGCCGGCGAACATCCCCGACCGCATCAGCGGCAGGGTGACGGTGACGAATGCGCGCCACGCCGAGGCACCGAGATCGCGAGCGGCGCGCTCCCACAGTGGGTTCACTCCGACCAGGCTGACCCCTACCGTGCGCAGCACGAATGGGATGCCGATCAGGGCGTGAGCAACGACCAGCAGTGTCGGGCCGATCAACCCCCGTGCGCCGAGCATCGAGATCAGTTGGACCACCGACAGGCTGATCACGATCTCCGGTAGAAGCAGTGGGCTGGCGAGGAATCCCTCCAGCGCGGCGCGGCCCCGGGCCGGTCCGCGTGCGAGGGCATAGGCCGCGGCCGAGCCGAGCAGCAGCGCGCATAGAGCAGAGCCCAGCGCGATTTCGGCGGACAGTGCCATGGGCAGTAGCCATTCGGGGGTGAGCGCGGCATCCCACCAGGTCAGCGATAGTCCGCTCGGGGGGAAGGCCGGGTAGGTGTCGGGCTGGATGGAGGTCCAGACCACGACGATCATCGGCACGGTCACGAAGGCGAGTACGAGCACGAGCAGCACGTTGCGCAGCAGCAACCATGGGTGGAAACGCATCGTTACATCCCCTTCCGTGACCGGCGTCCGGTCAGCAAGAGCGCGGACACGGTGGTGACGCCTACCGCGAAGAGGACCACCGCGATCGCCGCGGCCTGGCCCCATTCGAGGCTGATCACCATGCGTTCGCGTATGAGGGTCGCGAGTGTCTGCACGCGGCCGCCGCCGAGGATGGCGGCCGTGGCGTAGGCGCCGAGACTGATTGCGAATGTCAGCATGAATCCGGCGATCAGACCGGGCCGGATCAGCGGCAACGTGATTCGGAAGAACGTGGTGACCGGTCCGGCACCGAGATCGCGGGACGCGCGCTCGAGGACGGGATCGACGCTCTGCACACTCGACATCGCGGTGAAGACCGCGAAGGGCAGGAGCACGTGCACGAGCCCGGCGATCACCGCGGACTTCGTGCCGATGAACGCGACCGGCGAGCTGGACAGTCCGGTCCACAGCAGGATCTGGTTGACCAGCCCGTCGTCCTCTAACAGCACCAACCAGCCGTAGGTGCGGACCACGACGCTGGACACCAGAGGCGCTAGGACGACGAGAAGCACGAGCGTGCGCAACCGCGAGCCGGATCGGACGATGAAGTGCGCAACCAGCAGTCCTGCGGCTGTGCATATTGCGCCCACCATGACCGATATCGAGATGGTGTCCCACAGCACTGAACGGAAATAGCTGTCCCCGAACAGGTTGTCGTAGTTCGCGGTGGTGAGCGGGCCCGTGACCTTGGCGCCGTCGTAGGTCAGCACGCTACTCGCGAGCAGGACCGTGGTGGGGATCGCGAAGACCACCAGCACCCAGACCGTCGCGGGCAAAGTGAGCCACGGCAACCGGGAACGCTTTCGCGCCGGCGCGCGTGTGGGAGTGGGCGTGGGTGCCACAATCGCGGTCATCGCACGGCCTCCGCCCATTGCTGGCTCCATTCCGTGCGGTTCCGAATTACTGTCTCCGCATCGGCGATCTTGAGCTTCTCGAGTGCCTCGGGAGTTGTGACGTGTTTGGCCGCAAAGTCCGCAGGGAACTGCAGGCCGGTGATCGAGGGACCGACGTTGTAGGCAAGCGCCCACCGCTGCTGCACCTCGGGGGAAAGCCAGTAGTCGATGAACTTGTATGCCGCGTCCTTGTGCGGGGCACCGACCGGGATTCCGAGAGAGCCCAGTAGCGCGTAGGTTCCTTCACGCGGAACCGTGTAGTCGTAATCGGTTGTCTGGGAATAGATCGCGGCGCGGCCGTCGAAATAGGGGAAGGCCGTAGCGGTTCCCTTTGTCATGAACGGCACCGCCTCGGCCGAGTTGGTTGGCGTGCCGAGGGCGTACTTGGCCAGCTCCGCTGTCCGGGCGAACCCAGGATCTGGGTCGTCGATTCCCCCGCCGTCCAACTCGGCGGCGTTGAGCACCGCGTAGACACCAAGAATGTTGGCGGGGTTGAAGATCAGCGAACCCGAGCGGTACTCCGGATCCCACATCGCCTGCCAACTCGTGGGTGGCTGCGGAAATTCCGTGCGGTTGTACATCATCACGACCTGCTGGATGTCCTGAATCGCACCGACGCCGTAGGTGTTGTCCAGCAGTTTTTGCGGCACGTTGGCCATATTCGGCACCTGTTGCGGCGTCACCGGGGCGAGCAAATCATCCTGGCTGCCCTGATAGAGCTCGAGACTGGTCATGACGGTGACATCGAAACCGGGGTCACCATCGGAAGCCCTGATGGCCGCATACTGTTCCGTCGCCGACCCGCCGGTCGCATACTTGAGGCGAATACCGGTCTTCTCCGTGAACGGCTTGGCTATCTGCTCCTCGAAAAGGGCCTGATACTCGGCGCCAGGTCCCTCGACGACAACCACATCCTCCTCGTCATCGCCCGTACTCGTCGACGTGCAAGCGACCGACGCCACGGCGAGTCCGAGCACGATCACCACGCTGACTAACTTCTTCATGCTGGCTCCGTCTTCAGAATGTAACTAGTTACATTTGCCTTGTGACGTACCTAACCACATGGGCTCGCGATCGGTCAATGGTCGGTTTGCAGCGCCGAGATGCTGGCCGCACTTGCCCACCAATTCCCCCAAATGGCCACGTCAAGGCCTCTTACTGCGCCTCATCGTGAACAGACAGGTCACTGACGCTCCGGTTTCACGCTTAGCGCCCGAACCGAACCTTCGGGTCGGTTATGGTCCGTTCGTTCGCGCCAGTAACCGCAAATCGAAGAGGTACGCATGCCGACCCCGGTGGCCCAGCGAGCTGAACGGTAATGGTGACCGGGGTGAGCGTCGAAACAATGAGGACGAGCAGGCCGCCCAGACGATGGCGAAGCCGAATCGGACGTAGTACAGGTTTCGCAGCCCCTGGTGCTGCCGGCGGCTCGGCTACAGGGCGGGGCTGGGGCTGGGGCTGGCTTCGAGGGAACTGGACATCAGGTTCCTCTTTCCATGAGCGAGGTGGTGGATGGATTCGGTGCCATGCTGGTGATCTATCCGCTGTTCGACGTCGCCGCGGCCGTCGTCGACTTCCGTTCCTCAGGTGCCGCACGACCGCAGGTGCTGCTGTACATCAAGATGGCTCTAAGTCTGCTCACCGCCATCGGATTGGCTCTCGCCGTCACCTCCGGCATCCCGAGCGTTCTGCGGGTATGGGGCGCCTGAGCGATCACCGCGGGCATCGTGCAGTTGATCGTCGCGATCCGGCGCTACCGACTCGGTGGCCAATGGGCAATGATCCTCAGCGGCGGGCTCTCCACCATCGCCGGCGCAAGTTTCATTCTGCAGGCCGCCGGGGCGCATGCCTCACTCACCAACATCGCCGGATACGCGACGCTAGGCGGAATCTTCTTCCAGATCTCGGCGATCCGTCTGCACCGCCACGTAATTGAGGCGCAGTGAGCTGATCGAGTCCATCGCCCGGGAGACCGAACCGCACCCGTGAGGACCTTCCCTGCCGGACCAGGACATTCGATCTCGCTCCCGGACCTGCAGCGCCATCGCGTGCGCTCGAAGCGGTCTGTGGTAGCCGCTCAGGGGCGGAATCAGGTCGTGCCGTGGCGGAGAATGGAAGCAGGCGTCTCGGGGTCGGAGAATGCCTCGTCCACCATGCGCAGTGCGGGGACGACGACCGTGGCCTCGATGTGGTCGATGTGTTCGCACGTCCACCCGGTAACTCCCTCCGGCCCATCGGATTCCGGGCCGAAGAAGCGGTCGATTCCTGCATCGCTGTAGCCCCAGTCGATGAGATCGTTCCGCGTGCACCATCCATCGCGCGGCTCGGTGACAGTGATCAGGTACGTGGTGGTACCGCCGACCACGTTCCCGTTTTCGTCGAACGCGCCGCCGCTGTTGCTGGCGGTGAGTCCAGGGGCCTTGTCGCGGATTCGTCCTCGGTCGTCGGCCGTTGATACACGTACCACTCGCCTTTCTAGCATTATCGCAATTTGTGGCTATAGTCGGATCACTGAATATGCACAGGATGAGCCGGAGGCGTCACCCCTTCTCGGGGTTGGTGTCTCCGGTTTCCTCTTTCGCGCGGAGCTCGGCGCCCAGTCGTAGTTTCAGCTCGCGGCGGGCACGCTGCTTCGGCGTCTCGACGGGTTCGCCCTCGGGTTGGTCGTCGACGACCGGCCGGAACGTCGCCCGTCGCTTGATGTCCGGATGGACCACCAGCTCGGGGCGGCCCTTGTCGTCGGTGAACAGTCCCATCCGCAATCCCCTCATTCCTCGGTGATGTCCCGCAGCTGCACGATCATCCACCGGCCGATACTGCCGTCAGGGCGACGGTATCGCCCCTCCCCCGCCGAGACCACCTCGAACCGCATCCCTCTCGGCAGCAGGTGCGCGGTGTCGTCGACCGTATCCGAGCGTCCCAGATACATACCTCGGCCGGTTTCGATCTCGAACACCACATCCCGATCGCCCAGCGTTCCATCGAGTTCGTGAGCGGCATGGGTGGCCATCGTGTGCCGGTCGAAATCCAAACGGGATCCCGGCCGCAACGTCGCGGGCAGATTCGCCGCCTGCTGCGGCACCGCGTGCGGAAGGGTCACCGCGCAGTACAGGATGTGGCCGCGGTCGTTGAACCGTTCGGCGGTCTGAATCGCCCGGTCCACCCGCTGGACCTGGGAGCGCATCTTCTCGTCGAGTTGCTGCGCGTCACCGCGCGCCGTCGACAGTGCCTCGCCGACGGTCTTCCACCGGTCCGGGTCGCTGACCAGGTCCTGCACGCCGGTGTAGCCGACCTTCGGCAACTGCGACTGCGCCTTGTGCTTGTTCACCGACCGCACCGTGCGTTGGCGCGAACTCGGCGGCTGGCGAATCGAATCCGGGAGCGGCAGCTCCCGGCGTTTACGCTCGGACACCTCGGGGACGGTCGCGCGGGGAAGGCGCGCTCGAGGTCCTTGCGGGCCCGGGTGAACTCCGCGTCCTCGACCATCCGGTCCAGCTGCCGAGCACCGTCGCGCTCCTGGGCGCGGTCGTCGTAGGTGGCGGCCGGCCGTTAGCCGGCGGGCTTGGAAGCCGGAGTGGTGCTGGTGCAGGCCTCCGGATCCAGACGGGTCGGCGGCGCATCCGGGCTCACGTTGTACGCCAAAAGCGGTCCTCCACTTATCGATCACACCCCAGATATGACGAAGCGTGGCAGGCATAGTGTCCCAATTGACGGCCTGCCACGCTCGGACCCAACCCCGGAGGGTGGGTCTATCGCGGGAGCGGCATGTACTGGTGACCAAACCAGCAACTCGCTCCCACGCGTGCAATCGGCGTTCCCGCCGATTGCACGCCAGCGTACCGAAGATCCACTGCGGCAGTGCGATCGAAGGTTCCGATCTTCGCCACTTGGTTCGTTTGCGCACCTCAGCCCAACGCCGGCCGCTAGCTGGTAGCTGGTAGCTGACAGGTTGGGCCTGCAGCCAGATACTCCTTTAGCTGGAGTTTTAGTTGCTTCGCGGCCTCGATTATGCGAGTCGGGATGGGGCGCGGGAGGCCGGTACTGTCCAGATAATCCTGCAGTCGGATCGGACCGAGCACGCTTCCCACTGTGGAGGTCCGGCGCCAGTCGACCAGAAGATCACGGATGTCGCGTCCCTTCCGGTGAATGTGCTCGGAGATTCCCTCGAGCAGTTCCAGCTCGGACAGGGTCAGCACGGTCGGCGCCAAGACTGTTGCCGGCACGACCTGGAAAATGCGCTTTGCGCGGATCATGAGGTCCAGCTCGACGGTGCCTAGGTTGGGTACACCGTGGGCAGGAACAATCACGAACGGCAGGTACTGCGTTGACGGGCCCACGCCGTGATCGCAGCGCTTACCTAGTTGACGGATGGTGGCGGCGATCTGGTTGCACTTCTTGACCAGCGATTCGTCGGCGTCGGCAGCGTACTCGCTGACGTTCGCTAAACCCTGTGCCAGCTCTGCGTTGAGATGGTGGTTGGTCGCGTCGAGCGCGAGGCACACCTGTCCGGCGGGGATGACGAAGTCGCATACAGACGGTTTTTTGCTGGGGTCGGTGGCCCAAGCGTCCTGCATCTCCGGCTCTCGGACGAGTCGTGTCATTGACCGGCTGGCCGAGACGATACCGGTGAGTGTCTCCGCCACAGCCTCCTCGAACACGTCGTTCATGGCAAGGCTGAACGCCTCGGCGACTGAACGCGGCTCGGGCTTTCCGAACGAGAAGAAGGTTTGCCAGTACAGGTGCGAGCCGAAGAATCGTTCGATGCCCCATTGGTAGCGCATCAGTACCACGGTGTCGTCGTCGACTCTAAGGAACGGGCACTGCGTCAGCGTGTACCTCTGGTCGTCGATGTCGCCCTTCGCGCGATCCCGTGCAAGGCGCCGCTGGAATTGCGACACGGGCAAGGACATGTGATTGATCAGGAAGGAGATCGCGGCGTCTGTCGCTCCGGCGCTTACCAGGTCGGCTCGCCTGAACTCGATGTCTCCTGTGCCCGCACGTTCGGCGATGACCAGTCCGAGGGCCAGGACCTCACGGAGATCGATACCGTTGGCGGAGGCGAAAGACTCGGCGGGCGATGCGCCGAGTCGAGGATCGGTCACACTGTCCGGCCATGGCCGGAACCAGATGTTCTGCGTGGAGGCCAGCAGAGTCTCAAGTTTGGCCGGAGCGTTGCCGTGAAGGTTCGCGACCTCGTCCACCATGATCTCGCGAAGCATCTCAATGGATTCCTCGGCGGTCTTGACCATCGTCATCTCCGCAATACGGGCGATTCCCTCTTCGTCGAGCGTGCCATCTTCGCTGAACTCGTTGCGCAAATGACTAGTGGTAATTGAGAGAATGAGATGCAGCAGCGTAGTGGCGGACATGGGTTCCGCATCGGGTCGCTGCACCGCTGATTCGAGCGCTTCGCGGATCAGTTGCGTCACCGATCGTGGAGGAATGAGCCGGTGTCCTGAGCGAACCTGCCGAACCAGGTCCTCGGTGTGCGGGAGGTTCGCGTCGGCGAGTAGGTCGCACTCCACACGGTCTTGAGTCCAGGTCGTAGAAGTTGCGACGTCGAGTCGCGACTGGAGTTCAGCGACTGCTCTAACTGTTGCTTCACCGTCGTGTGAGGCGAGTAGTTCGGCACGCTCCCTGTCGGTGAGCGCCGGAACACCAGCAGTGCGGCATACGAGCGCGAAGGACTGCTTCGCCATCTCTTGATCGAGGAGTTCGCGTTCCTGCCTCGACAACGCCGGCCGTGCATTTGATGATGTCGCGGCTTCGGCGGCGGCCTTCTTAGGTGACCGGTTCTGATTGCGCCGACCGTTCTTGCGCGACAAGGGCTCCTCCATGTGCTGAACTTCGGTGGCGGCATGATCTCACTCGCGGCTTCCGCTAGACACTTACACATCCCACGAAAGGACGAGATGGGCCTCGGTTCCATCCGAGGCCCATCTCGTTGCCTTGTGGAAGTGGCGCGCGCAACGGGCAGGCCGCCCGCTTCCTGTCACTTCCTCCGCGCCGCAGTCCGGGGACCTCCAGCACCTTTCAAGGCTGAGTCGAAGAACGCCACCGCGACCTGTCCCGACTGGTTGCCGGGCGATCCCGACGACGAGGCCGGAAGATCCCCAGCTGGCTGCCAGGGAACTTGTGGATCAGACGCTACTTCTCCTCACTTGACGGACGGTACAGGGATGCCGACGACGGCGCAAGCAGAGTGAACTGCCCTGCGGGTTGCCCTTCGACTCCGCGCCTATCGGACCGGAGGGATAGCCACCCGTCCTACCGATGCACCGATAGGGCTCTGTACAGGGGCTTGTGGACGAATGAGAATTGAGAAGAGTACGGACTCGGAAGTCACGGCACTCAAGGATCGGGCTCCAACGCGTAAGAGGACAACCGCAGACGATCGCATCATTCTCACTTTAGAAGGAAAATTAGCTACACTTTGCAGAGTATCCGGTTAGTGATAGTTGATAAGTTAGTGACCGACAGATGAGTGAAGTATGGAGGACTCTATGAGTACCGGGGAGGCCCGCGAACGCATATCAACCTCGCGAATCGTAAAATCGTCCTCTGAACTGGCCTTCAAGCCGTCTCGCGAGTCGCTCGACCTCGCGAGTGAGATCGCAAGAAGCTCGAAGTTGAGAGTGGACATACCGATCCGGCATGTTTTCGTTCGCGATCTCGAAGGTGAAGGAAACACGCCACTTTCTCGGCTCGTCGCGACGCGAGGCCGAGGTAACGCCGTTGCCATCAAGCTGTACCTCGCACTGATCTGGCGCTGCGCCGCGCCGCCCTTCGATACGCAGGTCTCGTCCCGCAAGTGGGCGGCGTTGCTCAGCCTGGATGATCCCGAGCGCGGCGGCGCCAAGCGGGTCTCCGACGCCTTCCGAACACTCGCGCGGGAGAAGTTGATATCCGTGACCGCGAACCCCGGTGGCTCCTCGACCATCCAACTGCTCGAGGAGAGCGGGACCGGAGCCGCCTACGATTTGCCGTCGACCGCGTATGTACTGGCTAACGACCAGAAGGAGCGCCACCGGTACTTCAAGGTTCCGACCCGGTTGTGGACTCAGGGGCATATCCAGTCGCTTTCCGCCCCCGCCCTGGCGGTGATGTTGGCGGTGTTGTCGAGCCAGGAGGCACCGGGGAAACCCGTGTGGTGGTCAACGATCCTTTTCCCTGCACGCTTCGGCCTCTCACCCGCCACTAGAGCTCGTGGAACCAAGGAGCTCGTCGATAGGGGTCTATTGAAGGTAGGCAAGACACTTGTCAACGAATCACACTTCTCCTCACGGGAGTTCACACAGGAACGTGTCCGAAACGTCTATCGGCTGACGGGAGCCGCAGGCCCTGTTCGCACGGTCAAGAAGAAGCCGCGCCGCCGCCGCCCGGGCCCCACACCTCCCCCTCCCTTGCAAGGATGAAGTTGGGATAGCAGCCGTGCCGTGTTCACCGCTCGCCCCGCTCGCGACTCTGGTCCATGACCATCCGGCCAAATACACCGGCTCTATCAGTGAAGACCGGTACGGATGACAGACAGTTTGGACAATCGAGAACGGCCAAGAAGCGTTTCGGTGGTCAAATCCCCTAGCCAGCGTGCGCAACACGCCCTTCGCAGAGACCGACTCCTCTCCCTGCCGAAAAATGCGACCGTAGAAGGGGGCTCGAACATCGAGCCTCGTGTGGACAAACCTGTGGACAGTTCACGGGATGGGACAAGTCGGACAAATTCACTAAGCTTTGATCTTGTGACGCCGACCCCGTGTTGAGCGTCGCTCGGGGTGCCGAGCAGCGGGTAGGTGTTCGTCAGTGACGTTGCCGATCTGGGTGGCGGCGTGAGTGTGGGGTTGATCTTGGTGGTCTGCACCGTCAGTGTGACGAGGAACTGAT
>NZ_JAAOQS010000270.1:0-1176 GCF_011603105.1 Rhodococcus sp. A14
TAAAGATGTTTCGGTAATAGGGTGTGTCGTTGCGCGTGATTCGCACCGTGCTGCTTGATCATTGATGAATGGCAGGGAAGGAAACCGGGTCGGGCGAGAGCGCGGATGCCCGGAAAGTCAAGCAGCGCGGCGGTCGCCGTGATCTCGACGCGTTGCGTGACCGGCGGATGCGGGCGGCGGAGATGTTTGCCGCAGGACGACGACAGATCGATGTCGCGGTCGAGTTGGAGGTCTCCCAGCAGACCGCCTCACGCTGGCATCGACAGTGGACCGAAGGGGGCAACGAGGCGTTGGAAGGTGCCGGTCGCGCTGGACGCCGACCCCGGCTCGATGACGCCCAGATCGAGGCGATCCGAGAGGAACTGCTCAAGGGACCCCAAGCGAATGGCTTCGCGACCGGGGTGTGGACCCTGGGCCGGGTCGCGATCGTGATCGAGCGGCTCACCGGCGTGACCTACGGACCCACCCAGACGTGGACGATCCTGCGGACCCGGCTCGGGTGGAGCCGGCAGCGGCCCGCACGTCGGGCAGTCGAACGCGACGAGGACGCCATCGTCGCCTGGCGCGAGAACGAGTGGCCGCGGATAAAAAAATAGCGCGGCGCCGAGGGGCATGGATCTGCTTCCAGGACGAAAGCGGTGTGTCGCTGCTCCCGGTCGTCCGCGCAACCTGGGCGCCCAAAGGCCTCACACCCGTGCTGCATCACCGATTCTCCTGGAAGCGCATGTCCATGGCCGGAGTGCTGGCATATCGGCCCGATCGCAGCCGCAGCGCGTTCGTGTTCTCCATGACCGACGGCGCCTACAACACCGACAAGCTCATCGACTTCCTCACCGAACTGCGCGCCCACTTCGCCGGGGAGAAGCTCATCCTGATCTGGGACGGGCTCATGGCCCACCGATCCAAGGCGATGACCGCGTGGCTGGCCACCCAACGCGACTGGCTCCACGTCGAACGCCTCCCTGCGTATGCGCCTGAGCTCAACCCCATCGAACAAGTCTGGGGCAACATGAAATCCACCGAACTCGCCAACCTCTGCCCCGACATCCTCGACGAGGTCCGCATCGCGACCGAGACCGGCCTGACCCGGATCGGCTCGAACTACGACCTGTGCCACAGCTTCCTCGACCACACCGGGCTTCCCCTATGATCGGCACTCACTCAATTACCGAAACA
>NZ_JAAOQS010000271.1:0-1173 GCF_011603105.1 Rhodococcus sp. A14
CTGGCAGGTCTCGACCTCGGCCAGCTCGAGCAGCTGGTCGGGCTCGTCGAATACGACGGCACCCGCGACCCGTTCCCGGTCAGCGGCTGGGACGCCGTCGTCTGGGTGGTCGGCAACGCCACCCAGACCGCCCACTACTTCCAGTCCGCGTTCGGGATGACCCTGGTCGCCTACTCCGGACCCACCACCGGCAACCGCGACCACCACAGTTTCGTCCTCGAATCCGGGGCCGTCCGCTTCGTCATCCAGGGCGCCGTCGACCCCCAGAGTCCGCTGGTCGAGCACCACCGCACCCACGGCGACGGCGTCGTCGACATCGCCCTCGCCGTCCCCGACGTCGACAAATGCATCGCCCACGCCCGCGCCCAGGGCGCCACCGTCCTCGACGAACCCCACGAGGTGACCGACGACCACGGCACCGTCCGCCTCGCCGCGATCGCCACCTACGGCGACACCCGCCACACCCTCGTCGACCGCAGCAACTACACCGGCCCCTACCTGCCCGGCTACATCGCCCGCACGTCGTCGCACACCAAACGCGACGGCGCCCCCACACGCCTGTTCCAGGCCCTCGACCACGTCGTCGGCAACGTCGAACTCGGCAAGATGGACCACTGGGTCGACTTCTACAACCGAGTCATGGGCTTCACCAACATGGCCGAATTCGTCGGCGAGGACATCGCCACCGACTACTCCGCCCTGATGAGCAAGGTCGTCTCCAACGGCAACCACCGGGTCAAGTTCCCCCTCAACGAACCCGCCCTCGCCAAGAAGCGCTCGCAGATCGACGAATACCTCGACTTCTACCGCGGCCCCGGCGCCCAGCACCTGGCCCTGGCCACCAACGACATCCTCACCGCCGTCGACCAGCTCACCGCCGAGGGCGTCGAATTCCTGGCCACCCCCGACTCCTACTACGAGGACCCCGAACTGCGGGCCCGGATCGGCAACGTCCGCGCCCCGATCGCCGAACTGCAGAAACGCGGCATCCTCGTCGACCGCGACGAAGACGGCTACCTGCTGCAGATCTTCACCAAACCCCTCGTCGACCGCCCCACCGTGTTCTTCGAACTCATCGAACGCCACGGCTCCCTCGGCTTCGGCATCGGCAACTTCAAAGCCCTCTTCGAAGCCATCGAACGCGAACAAGCCGCCCGCGGAAACTTCTGAGCG
>NZ_JAAOQS010000272.1:0-1170 GCF_011603105.1 Rhodococcus sp. A14
AACCGACGCACGAAGATCGTATGCACACTTGGACCTGCTACCGCCACCGGTGACCGTATTCGCGAGCTCGTCGAAAGCGGTATGGACGTGGCGCGGCTGAATTTCAGCCACGGCGAACACGCCGACCACGAGGAGAACTACAAACGCGTCCGGGCCGCCTCGGACGCGACGGGGAAGGCGGTCGGTGTCCTCGCCGACCTCCAGGGCCCGAAGATCCGGCTCGGCCGGTTCGCCGAGGGTCGCACCACGTGGGCCAACGGTGAGGAAGTGCGGATCACCGTCGACGAGGTCGAGGGCACCCACGACCGGGTGTCGACCACGTACAAGCAACTCGCCGAGGACGCCAAGGCGGGTGACCGCCTGCTCGTCGACGACGGCAAGGTCGGTCTCGTCGTCTCCGGTGTGGACGGCAACGACGTGATCTGCCGGGTCACCGAGGGTGGCCCGGTCAGCAACAACAAGGGTGTGTCCCTGCCGGGGATGAACGTGTCGGTCCCGGCGCTGTCGGAGAAGGACATCGCCGACCTCGAGTTCGCGCTCGGCCTCGGCGTCGACTTCATCGCGCTGTCGTTCGTGCGGTCGCCGGCCGATGTGGAACTGGTTCACGCCGTGATGGATCGGGTCGGTCGCCGGATCCCGGTGATCGCGAAGCTCGAGAAGCCGGAGGCGATCGACAACCTCGAGGCGATCGTGCTGGCATTCGACGCGGTGATGGTCGCCCGCGGTGACCTGGGTGTGGAGTTGCCGCTCGAGCAGGTGCCGCTGGTGCAGAAGCGGGCGATCCAGATCGCCCGGGAGAACGCGAAGCCGGTCATCGTGGCCACCCAGATGCTCGAGTCGATGATCGAGAACTCGCGGCCCACCCGCGCCGAGGCGTCCGACGTCGCGAACGCGGTCCTCGACGGTGCGGACGCGGTGATGCTGTCCGGTGAGACGTCGGTCGGTAAGTACGTGATGGAGACGGTGCGCACGATGGCGCGGATCGTCGAGACCACGGAAAGCGAACCTGACCGCGTCGCCACCTTCGCCCACGTCCCACGGACCCAGGGCGGTGTCATCTCCTATGCCGCCCGCGACATCGGGGAGCGGCTGGACGCGAAGGCGCTGGTCGCGTTCACCCAGTCCGGGGACACGGTGCGCCGCCTGGCGCGGCTGCACACGCCGCTGCCG
>NZ_JAAOQS010000273.1:0-1164 GCF_011603105.1 Rhodococcus sp. A14
TGAAGAGTGAGTTGGTGGACTTCGTCCAGCACGCCCGTTTCGACCGGCAGTTGACTGCTCTGCTCCGGGACGCGGCCGGCACCGGCCCGCTCGACGAGGCCGTCCTCGTCCGCACCATCGATCACTTCGCCCTCGAGTACCGCCTTCGAGACGGCGGCACCGTGGTGGAACAGTTCGTAGCACTCCGCCGCCCACCCCTGACCGACGACGAGCGCGCGATGCTGCTGGGGTGGCGTGACGTCGTCGAGGGCTACTTCGAGGTGCACCCGGCAGCCGACGACGACCTCGGCACCGTCGTCCTCCACAACCTCGTCGACGACCTGTATTACCCGGTACACTCCAACACCGGCCCGGACGTGGTCGCCGCACTGCAGCCCGGGATGTTCGTCTACTGCCGCATCGTGCCCGTCCACCCCGTCACCGGACACTGGCTGATCAGCGGCCACCTGCTCCCCTTCCCCGCGTCCTCCGGCCCGGTCCTCGCGCAGGCCGCGCAGGAAGTGCTCACCGCCGATCCGAGTCTGCTGCGCCGCAACCGCGACCTGTACCAGCGGGCCTGGCAGCTGCAGGCCGACGCCCGTGCCGCATTCCTCGACTTCTTCGGAACCGATCTGGTGATCCTGCCGCCCGCCGCGGCCCAGGCGCGACTGATCGAGTACTACCGGCACCACCTCGCCCGGGCCGATGCCGCCACAACGGCCCACGACCCACCCAGCAGCCCGGCGGCGCCGCACGCGCTGACCGCCGAGCAGATGGGCCGACTGCCCGAGGACTACCTCGACGCGGACAGCGTCGGTTTGATCTACGACGAGACCGAGGGCCTCAACTATTACCAGGATTTCGGCCGTCTGGACGCGATGTTCGCTGATCCCGCGCTGGCCGGCGACCACACCCACATCGCCCTTCTGCGCGCCTACCTCGACGACGACACGGTCTCCGCCCTGCCGCTCCGCAGACTGGCGCAACGCCATCCCGACGGCGTCGACCTCGTTTTCCGGACCCTGCTGCGAAGGCCCCGCTTCTGTTGGCACCGCGACGGTGAAGACCTCCTGCGCACCCGCAAGAAGGAATTCTTCCAACGAGAGACAGCGCCCAGCTTCACCGTCACCGGTCGACGCCTCGCCGAACTTCTCTACCCCCACGGCAATGAGGACGGCATCGTCA
>NZ_JAAOQS010000274.1:0-1088 GCF_011603105.1 Rhodococcus sp. A14
TGTTGCCGGCGCCGGGCGTAGAGGTCGATACGCGGGTGTTGTCGGGGTTCGTGGGGGAGCGGTTGCCGGGGTACATGGTGCCGTCGGCGATCGTGGTGTTGGAGTCGTTGCCGCTGACCCCGGCGGGCAAACTCGACCGCAACGCCCTGCCCGCACCCGTCTTCGCGCGCCGCAGGGAGTTCACGGCGCCGCAGACCCCGGCCGAGCAGGCGATCGCCGCCGTCTTCGCCGACGTGGTGGGCGAGCTGTCGATCGGGCTGGACGACAACTTCTTCGACCTCGGCGGCAATTCGCTGTCCGCCACCCAGGTCGTCTCCCGGGTCGGTGCGGCTCTGGGTACACGCATTTCCGTTCGCACCCTGTTCGACTACCCCACCGTGCGCGAACTCGCGATCGCCGCGCTGTCCGAGACGACGGTCGAGCGGCCTGCCCTCGTCGCCGGTGAGCGCCCCGCGACGATCCCGCTGTCGCCGGCACAGCAGCGCATGTGGTTCCTCAACCAGTTCGACACGTCCTCGGCCGCATACAACATCCCGCTCGCGCTGCGCATGTCCGGCAGGATCGATGTCGCGACCCTGCGTGCGGCGCTCGGCGACGTCCTCGAGCGGCACGAGGCGCTGCGGACCGTCTACCCGGCGACCGAGAACGGGGCGCATCAGGTGATCGTCCCGGTGGAGTCGATCCCCCTCGATCTGACGCCGTCACGTCTGTCCGGTGAAGACCTCACCGGTGCGATCCTGCGGCACGCGTCCGCCGGGTTCGACGTCACCACCGACCTCCCGTTGCGGGTCCATCTGTTCCGCGAGAGCCGCTCGGAGCACATCCTGCTGTTCGTCGTCCACCACATCTCGGCGGACGGCTGGTCGTTCATCCCCCTCGCCTCCGATGTCATGACGTCCTATGCGGCCCGGACCGCCGGTGCCGCCCCGGCCTGGAACGCGTTGCCGGTGCAGTACGCGGACTACGCCGTGTGGCAGCGGGAACTACTGGGCGACGAGAACGATCCGCAGTCGCTGGCCGCCGGCCAGATCGCCTACTGGAAGCGAACACTCGCGGGCCTGCCGGATCAGGTCGAACTACCCACCGAC
>NZ_JAAOQS010000275.1:0-1064 GCF_011603105.1 Rhodococcus sp. A14
TATCCGGCGGATGCGGTCACCGACGCCGACCGCGCGGGTGTGTTGTCGGTGGATCATCCGGCGTATGTGATTTACACCTCGGGGTCGACGGGTCGGCCGAAGGGTGTGGCGGTCACGCATCGGGGTGTGGTGAATCTGGCTGCGGACGAGCGGGATCGGTTGGGGGTGTCGTCGGGGTCGCGGGTGTTGCATTTCGCGTCGCCGAGTTTCGATGCGTCGGTGTTCGAGTTGGTGATGGCGGTGTGTGCGGGGGCGACGCTGGTGGTGGCGCCGACCAGTATTTTCGGTGGCGCCGAGTTGGCGGAGTTTGTTGCCGAACATGAGGTGACGCATGCGTTCTGCACGCCGGCGGCATTGGCGTCGTTGGATCACCGCGGTCTGGACCGTCTGAAGACGGTGGTGGTGGCGGGTGATGCGTGCCCGCCGGAGTTGGTGTCGCGGTGGGCGCCGGGTCGGGTGATGGTCAATGCGTATGGTCCGAGTGAGACGACGATCATGTCGTCGGCGACCGGTCCGTTGGTGCCCGGGCAGCCGGTCACCGTCGGGTCACCGACCGTGGGTGTCGACCTCGTCGTCCTCGACCACCGGTTGCGTCCGGTCCCGGCCGGGGTGCGCGGCGAACTCTACGTCCTCGGCTCCAGCTTGGCTCGCGGGTATGTGCGTCGGGCCGGGTTGACGGCGGGGCGGTTCGTGGCGTGTCCGTTCGGTGCGGGTGGGCGGATGTATCGCACGGGTGATGTGGTGCGGTGGGTGACCGCCCCGGACGGGCCTCCGGTTCTGGAGTTTCTGGGCCGCAGTGATTTTCAGGTCAAGATCCGGGGGTTCCGGATCGAGTTGGGTGAGATCGACGCCGCGTTGGCAGCGCATCCGGTGGTGGAGTTCGCTCATACGGTTGGTCATGACGACGGGGGTGGGAGTAGTCGGCTGGTGTCGTATGTGTTGCCGGCGCCGGGCGTAGAGGTCGATACGCGGGTGTTGTCGGGGTTCGTGGGGGAGCGGTTGCCGGGGTACATGGTGCCGTCGGCGATCGTGGTGTTGGAGTCGTTGCCGCTGACCCCGGCGGG
>NZ_JAAOQS010000276.1:0-1058 GCF_011603105.1 Rhodococcus sp. A14
GTCGGGGCGGACGTGTTCATCGGGGTCTCGGCGCCGAACATTGTCACGGGCGACGACATCGCGGCGATGGCCGACGAGTCGATCGTGTTCGCGCTGGCCAATCCGGTCCCGGAGGTCGATCCGGTCGCCGCCGGCGAACATGCCACCGTGGTGGCCACCGGCCGGTCGGATTTCCCCAACCAGATCAACAACGTCCTCGCCTTCCCGGGGGTGTTCCGTGGTCTGCTCGACGCGCACGCGGTCGACATCACCGACGAGATGTTGATCGCCGCGGCCGGGGCGATCGCCGACAGGGTGTCGCCGTCCGAGCTCAATGCCACGTACATCGTGCCGAGCGTGTTCGACGCCACCGTCGCGCCGGCGGTCGCGGCGGCGGTGCGCGAGGTGGCCGAGCGGGGGCCACGGTCCGAGAAGTGAGCCGTTCGCTCATTGTTTTCCGTGTCCCAGGCGATCACAGCTGCGGGCGAGATGTCCCGAGGCCCGGGCCGGCGCCCATGGTGCATCGCGCCCACCCGTCCCTGCAGCGCGTCGCGCCGGGGCGGTGCTCTATGTGAGGTCATGGGTACTTCGCCTCGGGTCGCGAAGATTGGAGGACTGAAGGGATCGGGGGAGGGAGTCGTATCTGAACGCCCCGGTGCTCAGCGGTTTTCTGCTGGGCGATGTGATCGGCGGTTACGGAGTCGCCCAGGCCTGCATCGGTGCGGTGAAAGCATGTGGCTGGACTCCGGCCGACACGACAGTGGCAATCCAGGGCGTCGGCACCATGGGGGCGGCGCGGCCTGGCATCTGTACGAGGCCGGTATGCGCGAGTACCTGACCCTGCCTCAGTGGCGACGACGTTCGTCCCGGCGAGCCGGGAGTTTGATTGTGGCGGCGAACGCGGCCCGGAAGATCTCGTCGGCGGCATCCCGAGATCCGTTCGGCCAACGGCCCACCGACCCGGCAGGCGCATTCACGACTGCCTCCCTGCGACGGGTACTCATCACTCCTGTCGGTTGTCTGGAAGGGCGGGGTGTGGCGCGCGCGATCTACTGGGGGTCGTCCGCGGTGCGGGGTCG
>NZ_JAAOQS010000277.1:0-1052 GCF_011603105.1 Rhodococcus sp. A14
ACCACGACGCGAAGGACGGGGGCACCGGTTCGCGGGAGTTCTGGCGCGAGGAGTACCTCCTCAACGCGGCCATCGCGCGCTACGGCAAGCCGTACGTGGCGATCATGGACGGCATCGTGATGGGCGGTGGGGTCGGGGTGTCGGCGCACGGCAGCGTGCGGATCGTCACCGAACGGTCGATGATCGGGATGCCCGAGACCGGGATCGGTTTCGTCCCCGACGTCGGCGGCACCTACCTGCTCGCCCGCACCCCGGGCGAGTTGGGCACCCACATCGCCCTGACCACCGCCCGGCTCAGCGCCGGCGACGCGATCGCGTGCGGGTTCGCCGACCACTTCATCCCGTCGGAGAAGATCGAGCAGTTCATCGACGCGTTGTCGACGACGTCCGTTCAGGAGGCGCTCGGCGCGTTCACCGAACCGGCACCGGCATCGGAGTTGCTGGGCCAGCAGGGCTGGATCGACGCCGCGTACTCCGCCGACAGTGTCGCCGACATCGTCGCCCGCCTGCGCGGCAGTGGGGTGCCCGAGGCTCAGAAGGCGGCCGAGCAGGTGCGCTCGAAGTCGCCGACCGCGTGCGCGGTCACCCTGACATCGCTGCGCCGCGCCCGGCAGGCCGGCAGTCTCGAGGAAGTCCTCGACGACGAGTTCCGGGTGTCCGTCGCCTGCCTGAACTCGCCCGACCTCGTCGAGGGCATCCGGGCGCAGGTCGTGGACAAGGACCGCAACCCGCAGTGGTCGCCCGCCACCATCGAGGAGGTCGACCCGGCGCAGGTCGACGCGTTCTTCGCACCACTCGGCGACCTCGAACTCGGCCTGACGGCCCCGCAGCCGCAGCATTGACCACCAGCTACACGCGTCCAGGAGGGACTGCTATGAGCACTACCGTCGGATTTCTGGGACTCGGCCACATGGGTGGTCCCATGGCGGCCAACCTCGTCAAGGCGGGGCACACGGTGGTCGGTTTCGACCTCGCGCCCGCCGCTCTCGAACAGGCAGTGAAAGACGGTGTCACCGTCGCCGATTCGGCCGTGGAGGCGGTGCGTGAGGTGG
>NZ_JAAOQS010000278.1:0-1043 GCF_011603105.1 Rhodococcus sp. A14
CCGGCCCCACCGTGCACCTGAATCGCCCGATCCACAATCTTCAACGCAATATTCGGAGCCGCCACCTTGATCGCCGCGATCTCCGTCCGCGCCTCCTTGTTCCCCACCGTATCCATCAGATACGCCGCCTTCAGCGTCAACAACCGGATCATCTCGATCTCGATCCGCGCCTCCGCAATCCAATCCTGAATATTCGCATTCTCACTGACCGGCTTCCCGAACGTCACCCGCGACGACGCCCGACGACACATCAACTCCAACGCCCGCTCCGCCATCCCGATCGCCCGCATGCAATGGTGAATCCGGCCCGGACCCAACCGCGCCTGCGAAATCGCGAAACCCTCCCCCTCGCCCTTCAACACATCCTTGACCGGCACCCGAACGTCGGCGAAGTCGATCTCCGCATGCCCCTCACGATCCTGATACCCGAACACCGGCAACCCCCGCATCACCGTCACCCCCGGCGCATCGATCGGCACCACCATCATCGACTGCTGCCGATGCGGCGCCGCCGACGGATCCGTCTTCCCCATCACGATCAACACCCGGCAATTCCGATGCAACGCATTCGACGCGAACCACTTCCGCCCGTTGAGCACATACTCGTCACCGTCCCGGACCATCGACAACTCCACATTCGTCGCATCCGAACTCGCCACCGCCGGCTCCGTCATCGCGAACGCCGACGCCATCGTCCCCTCCAGCAACGGCATCAGATACTTCTCCTTGTGCTCGGCCGTACCGAACAACTCGAGCACCTCCATGTTGCCCGTATCCGGCGCATTACAATTACACGCCTCCGACGCGATATGGCTGCGCCCCATGATCTCCGCCAACGGCGCATACTCGAGATTCGTCAACCCCGCACCCGTCCCCGGATGCGGATGAAACAGATTCCACAACCCCCGACGCCGCGCCTCAACCTTCAACTCCTCCAACACCGGCGGCTGGAAATGCGGATCCCCCGACTCCCGCATCTGCTCCTCATACACCGCCTCCGCCGGATACACATGCGAATCCATGAACTCCAGCAGATCGATCTG
>NZ_JAAOQS010000279.1:0-1011 GCF_011603105.1 Rhodococcus sp. A14
GTGCGGGGTGGTCTTCGGCGCGGGGGTGACGGCCGAACCAGGTGGCGTAGCGGTCGGCCAGGGGTGCGGCCGTCAGTCCGTGGGCCAGGACCGAGAGCGCGATGGTGATCACGGCGGTGGTCAGCAGCAGCTCCTCGTGGGGCAGCTCGCCCGGTTCTTCGAGGATGAGGATGACGAAGACGATGGTGGCCAGTCCGCGCGGGCCGAACCAGCCGACGAAGGCGACGGTCGGTGCGCGCGGGTGCGTTCCGATCAGCGACAGCGCGACGGGGAGCATCCGGACGACGGTCAGGCTTATGACCGCGTAGCCGAGCATCGCCCAGGACAGGTGCCCGAGTGCGGGACCGAGGAGCACGGCGCCGAAGACGATGAACGTCACGGCGCTGAACACGTCGCCGGTCTCGTCGAGCATGTCGGCCTCCTCCTCGCTCTCCCCCTCGGCCGCGTGCCCGGCGCCGTCGCCCTCGTCGTGGTCACCGTCGCGCTCATGGTGGTCGGGGGCGCGGTGGCCGAGCGCGCCGAAGGTCAGTCCGCCGACGAACGCGGCGATGAACCCCGACCCGCCCAGGGGCACGGCGGCGGTGTAGGCGAGCGCGGCCGCCGTCACCGGAATGATCTGCGCCCACAACGGGTCGATCGTGCGGCGGCGGGCGCCGGTGATCAGGATCGCGGCGGCGATCGCCCCGGCCACGAGGCCGGCGAGGATGCCGTACCCGATCTGTTCGGTGACCAAGCGGGCGGCGGCGCCGCCGCCGATCGCGCCCGCTTCGGCCTGCGCGATCGCCAGCACGACCAGGAACAGGGGCACGCAGATGCCGTCGTTGAGTCCGCTTTCGACGTTCAGTCCCTGGCGCACCCGCGACGGCAGGATCGGCAGTGTCACCACGGCCTGCCCGAGCGCGGCGTCGGTCGGGGCCAGGATCACCGCGAGCAGCAGCGCCTCCGGCCAGGCGAGGTCGCCGAGCACGCCCAGCGCGGCGCCGAACCCGGCCGCGATGGTCAGGGGTAGGC
>NZ_JAAOQS010000027.1:0-91455 GCF_011603105.1 Rhodococcus sp. A14
CGCCCGACCCGAACCCTGTTGCGGTACCTGGTGAGCGAGACGCCCATGACTGCACTGAACGCACGACTGAGCGCGAACGGTGACACCCCGAACCGTCCGGCGAGCGGTATCAAACCGTCCGAGCCGGGCTCGTCGTCGAGGACCGCCGCGCGGGCCGCCGCGGCCACTACGTGGTCCGGAATGCCGCCGCGCCGGTGTGAACGCGACCGCGCCCGTGACGCGGCGACCGCGACGACCGCGACGAGCCGGACGGCCTCCTCGGCGAGGGCGAAGTGGACGTCGCCCGTCCGGCCGGCACGGAGCAGGCGCCGATGAAGAAGGTCGACGCGGGCATCGACGTACACATCCGAACGGCCGAGTGTCCAGTGGTCACCGGCGATCGCACGCCAGAGCTCGGGCCGGACACTGATCGACGTGCACCGGTCTCCACCGGCGGGGTGCGCGAACTGTTCCACTTCGCCGGGTATTCCGAGATACGCCACGGTCGGATCGGCCACCGACTCACGTCTGCCGATCCGGCGAACGAATCGGCCGCCACGGACGAGCACGAGCCGGTGATCGTCCCGCACCTCCACGTCCGACCAGGCCGTGTGCACGCCACAGCAGTCCACCGCCCAGACACTCGCGCCCGGCAGACGTGCGACCTCGCTCACCGCCACAACGGGGACGCTACTCGTGGGGCCCGACACCTTCCCGCACATACGGTGGCCTGCAAGAATCTTCAATCCTCACGGCAGTTCCCGCGGCAGGCTGCAGTCATGTCATACATCTACGAGTCCACCCACATCGATGTCACACCCGCTGCCGCGTGGGACGCTCTGCGCGACTGGGGTGCGTTGCACACGCGGCTCGCCGCAGGTTTCGTCACCGCCTCGGTGATCGACCGGGGAGATCGGGTCATCACGTTCTTCGACGGTTCCGTCGTCCGGGAGCGTCTCGTCTCGTGCGACGAGGACGCGCGCCGACTGGCCTGGTCGATCGTCGACGGCCCCTACCTGCATCACAGTGCTTCCGCCCAGGTGAGCGACGACGGCCACGGCGCGACCGTGTTCGTCTGGATCGCGGACATCCTGCCCGCAACTCTCGCGGAGCGGACCGCGCAGATGATGGAACTCGGCATCGACGCCGTTCGGCGGACCCTCGAAGGCGCCGATCGCGTCGTCGGCACCCGGTGAGACACCGACGGCCCGATCCGGTTCAGGAGGACTGAGCCGGATCGGGCCGCGCGGATGCTGATCTGTGTAGGTTTTACGGCGAGGCGATCGCCGCACTCATCACGCGGATGGCACTCACGAGACCGTCGATGAGGTCCCCGTCGCCGAACGACGACACGGCGGCGGTGGCGCCGAGCTGGGCGACCCGGTCGGTGACCCGGTTGGCCACGGCCCGGCCGCTGCGGATCTCGACCGTCCGCTGGTTGGGCGAGACCGCGATGAGCACGGACCGTTCCGCCTCGGGCGTCGTCGGGAACAGCGCGTCGGCGCCGGCCGCGGTGTCGGCGCCGAGGTCGCCGATGTACGCGTTGAAGCGCACCTTCGTCTTGCGGGTGCCTTCGGTGAGGGCATCGTCGAGGCGGACGAGTTCGTCCGTCGTGAACGGCAGGTCGTCGGTGAACGGCTCACCGACGCGGTGCACGCCTGAGATGCGACCGCTGGAGGTCACGACGCTGCCGACAGGCAGATTGTCCGCGGATACCGCCGACGCGGGAATCAGGTCACCACTTGCCACTTGCCGAGCCTCCAATCAGGTCTGCCGAACCGGCGTGCGCGCCGTGGTGTCCGCCGTGATGACCGTGCGTGGTCACCTCGTCGACGGCGCTCCACAGCACCGGCGCGTGCGTCCATTCCTCACCGAGGTGGAACGCGGGCGGCACGGGGCCCGGCGTCTTCTTGCCGACGAACGACATCCCCGCGAAGAAGGCGGTGATCAACGCCGGAATTCCTACGAATATCAGCACTGTCTCGAGAATGCTCACAACGCAAACGGTAGCCCAGAACCGTGCGAGGGGAAGCGTCAGGGCCGAACTTCGCGAAGCGGACGCGCGGAACGCTCAGGCGGCGCCTTCACCGAGGTAGGGCATCCACGACGGGTGCAAGTCCTTGGTGGACGCCAGCAGTCGCCAGTGCGGCCCCGACGGAGGCACGAGGGAGGCCCTGAGCGTCCAGCCGAGTTCGCTCAGCAATTTGTCCGCCTTGCGGTGGTTGCAGGGTGCGCAGCAGGCCACGCAGTTCTCCCACGAATGCTCGCCGCCTCGACTGCGGGGAACCACGTGATCGACGGTCTCGGCCTTGGCACCGCAGTAGGCGCACCGGAACCGGTCCCGGTGCATGAGGGCTGCGCGGGTCATCGGAACGCGGGCGCGATACGGGACGCGGACGTAGTTCCGGAGGCGGATCACGGACGGCACCTGCACGGACCACTGCTCGGAGTGGACGACCGGGGCCTGGGGATCCTCGTGGACGGTATCGGCTTTACCGCAGGTCATCAACACCACGGCGCGGCGGGCAGGAAGGGCGGTGAGCGGCTCGTAGGTGACATTCAGGAGAAGCACCCGGCGCTTGATCCAGAGCGGAACCGCATTCTCGCCCGGGAAAGTAGGCTCTGCGCTGCGCGCGGAGCCTTCGGTGATCACTTGTAAAGCAAACGCCCCTGAAACCCCGGCACTCCGGGCATCAGTGGGCACGAGTTGTCGGTGCGCGCGGGCGCTGTGTCGATTCTTCATGCGACCTCCGGGAGATTGCCACCAAGTGCACCATGAATTGCCTGCTCGTGCACGTCCATTTCCGACAAGAATGCAGGACGTTCGGTGAACAGACGGTGACGAAGACCGTTCGCGCCCGCACGTGCACAATGGAGGGCGCCATGACTGACGTGCAGCAGACCTTCTACGAGGCGGTGGGCGGAGCGGAGACGTTCCGCAAACTCACCGCGCGCTTCTACGAGGAAGTCGCCAAGGACGACATCGTGCGGCCCCTCTACCCCGAGGAAGATCTGGGTCCGGCCGAGCGCCGGATGCGGATGTTCCTCGAGCAGTACTGGGGCGGACCGCACACCTATTCGGACGAGCGCGGCCACCCACGACTGCGGATGCGACACCAGCCGTTCAAGATCGGCCCGATCGAGCGTGACGCCTGGCTGCGGTGCATGCACACGGCCATCGCGTCGATCGACACCGGAACCCTCGACGACGCCCACCGCAAGGCCCTCTCCGAGTACATGGACATGGCCGCGGCGTCGATGGTGAACTCCGCCTTCTGAAACCGCCCCGCGCCGATTACGCCGGTCGAGTCGTGGTGCGGGCGATCGTTTGGCACGATGGGCGTTTGTGAGCACTCCCGCCGAAACGTCCGCCGACGACACACAGCCGGCACCCTGGTGGTCCGACGCCGTCTTCTACCAGATCTATCCCCGCTCGTTCGCCGACGCGAACGGTGACGGTGTCGGCGACCTCCACGGAGTGCGGGACAAGCTGGGATACCTCGAACTGCTCGGTGTCGACGCCCTCTGGCTGAGCCCGGTGATGCGCTCCCCGATGGCCGATCACGGTTACGACGTGTCCGATCCCCGAGACATCGACCCGCTGTTCGGTGACCTCGCGACCATGGCCGCACTGATCGAGGCCGCGCACGCGCGCCAGATCAAGGTGACGATGGACCTGGTGCCCAACCACACGAGCGTCGAGCACGAATGGTTCCGCGCAGCCCTGGCGTCACCGCCCGGCAGTCCCGAACGGAACCGGTACATCTTTCGCGACGGTCGCGGTGAGGACGGCGCGGAGCCGCCCAACAACTGGCCGAGCATCTTCGGCGGGCCGGCCTGGACGCGGATCACCGAGGCCGACGGCAAGCCCGGCCAGTGGTACCTGCACATCTTCGCGACGGAACAGCCCGACCTGAACTGGGACAACCCGGATGTCGTCGAGGATCTCACGACGACGCTCCGGTTCTGGCTGGACCGCGGTGTCGACGGATTCCGCATCGACGTCGCGCACGGCATGGCGAAGCCGGAAGGTCTGCCGGACCACGACTGGTCCGCCAACGCACTGCTGCAGAACTCCGACGACGATCCGCGGTTCGACAACCCCGCGGTCCACGACATCCACCGCGGCATCCGCAAGGTCCTCGACGAGTACCCGGGCACGATGGCGGTCGGAGAGATCTGGGTTCGCGACAACGAACGCTTCGGCGAGTACATCCGGCCCGACGAACTGCACCTCGGGTTCAACTTCCGGCTGGCCGAGGCCGAGTTCTCGGCGGAGACGGTCCGGGAGGCGATCGAGAACTCCCTGACCGCCGTCGACCAGGTGGGCGGGACACCCACCTGGACCCTGTCGAACCACGACGTCGAACGGGAAGTCACCCGGTACGGCGGCGGCGAGATCGGCACGGCACGCGCCCGGGCCATGATCCTCGTAGAACTGGCGCTGCCGGGTGCGGCGTTCCTGTACAACGGCGCCGAACTCGGCCTGCCCAACGTCGACCTCCCCGATTCGGCGTTGCAGGACCCGGTGTGGGAACGGTCCGGTCACACCGAACGCGGCCGTGACGGCTGCCGTGTGCCCGTTCCGTGGGAGGGCACCGAACCGCCGTTCGGGTTCAGCACCGGCGAGCCCTGGCTGCCGATGCCACCCGAGTGGGCGGACCTCACCGTCGAGGCGCAACTCGAGGACGTCTCGTCGACGCTGTCGCTGTACCGGGCCGCACTCGAACTGCGCTCGCTGCGCCCGGAGTTCTCCGGGCCCGGGGTCGACTGGTACGGGAGCCCCGCGGGTTGCTTCGCCTTCCGCAGGCGCGGCGGGCTGATCTGCGCCCTCAACGCCACCGACGGGCCGATCTCGCTGCCACCCGGTGAGGTGCTGCTCAGCAGCGCGCCGCTCGTCGAGGGGCAGCTCCCACCGAACGCGGCTGCGTGGCTCATCTGACCCGCACTCCCGCAGTTGCGGCGGTCGTCGCAGCATCGATCCTGTTCGCCACGACGGGAGCCGCGCAGGCCCTCGCGTCCCGCTCCCTCGGCTACGACCTCGACCCGCTGGCGGTCGGCTCGGCCCGGGTCGTGGCCGCGGGCGCGCTCCTCGCGGCGTTCGCAGCGCTGCGGGGCGGGCTCGGGTTCGGTGACGGCTCCGGGATGCGCGGGTACGTGCCCGCCGTGTGGGGCGGGATCGGAGTCGCGGCGTACCAACTCGGCTTCTTCAGTGGTGTGCAGAGCGCCGGGGTGGCGGCAGGAACCATGATCGCGCTGGGTTCGGGCCCCGCGTTCACCGGGGCACTGCAGTGGGCGGTGCACCGGCACCGTCCCGGCCCGGTGTGGGCCGTGTCCACCGTCATCGCGGTCGCCGGAATGGCGTTGATCGTGGCGGGCACGACGGGCGGCTCCGACTCGTCCGGGATCCTGGCGGGTGCACTCCCTGCGCTGCTCGCCGGCCTCGGGTACGCCGCCTACACGGTTTCCGGATCGTCGCTGCTCGCCGCGGGTGCGAGTCCCGAGGCGGCGATGGGACAGATGTTCGGTCTCGGTGGACTTTTCCTGATCCCCGTGCTCGTCGCGACCTGGCCCGGCGGCCTCGACACCGGACCGGGCGCTGCGGCCGCGGTGTATCTGGCGATCGTCCCGACCGTGCTGGCGTATCTGCTGTTCGCCGCCGGTCTGCGGCGGCTGCCACCCGCGACGGTCGCGACGCTGACGCTCACCGAACCGGTGGTCGCGGCACTGCTCGGGACCGCGGTGCTCGGCGAGCAGCTGACCCTGGTCGCGGGGCTGGGCATGGCGGCCGTCGTCGCGTCACTCGCCGTTCTGGCGACCAGCACCCTGCGGTCCGGCTGACGGCGCGCTACCGCACGACCGACAACGGAATCCCCCCACCGCGGTGCCGGTAGATCGACCCGAACCGGGCGTCCACCCGCAGCCACGACGCGGTGGCACGCACCCGGACCAGTTCGGCCGCATCGATGCGCTCGAGGTCGATGTCGGCGGTCAGCCGATCCGAGCCCGCGTGCGGAACGAATCCCATCGCGGTGAGTGCGAACACCACCCGCATCGGGATGCCGACCGTGTGCTCCGCGCCCTTCACCTCCAGCACCTCCTGGTCGAGGAGTGATGCGGGCGGGCCGTGGCCGCCGCCGTGCTCCTGCGCCAGGGCCGCACCGCGCTGCGCGAGGTCCACGAGGACACGCGCCGGGACGTCGTCGACGTGCACGAAGCCCTCCGTCGGAGGCAGAGCGCCCCGCCACGCCGAATCCATCGAAAACCCGGGATCGATGTCGGCGGCGGTCGCCGCTTCGAGGGCGGCGAGCAGTTGGTCACCGGCAGCCGACGTGTCGTCGGGGGTGATGGTCCCCGCGACCGTGCGCACCGCCAGCGCGTCGAAACCGGTTGCCGCCCAGATCGTCAGGCGGCCGGGTCCGCGCTGACGCAGACGCACCACCGCCGACTCGTCCAACCGGACCACCCGCGTGAGGAACGTGGCGAGATCACCGCGTTCCGTGGCGTCCGGGATCGACAGGACGCGCTCATGCACGCTGCCAGCTCTCCAGGTACGCACGCTCGACGTCGGTGATTCTGCGCAGTCGCTGGGTGTCGATGTCGAACGCCGCGATCTGCGTGGAGGCGATGATGGACGGCGCGACCGAGACATCGACGCCCTTCGGGCGGACCTCGTAGTTGATCGTGAAATCGACCGCGCGCACCTTCTCCACCCACATCATGACGTCGAGCGGTGAATCGCTGTGCCGGAGTTGCCCGCGGTAGCGCACATGGAGGTCCGCGATGACCGCGCCGTCACGCAACGTGACAGTGGGCCGATCGTCCTCGAACAGCCAGGGAATCCGCGCCTCCTCCAGCAACGTCACCATCCGTGCGTGGTTGATGTGCTGGAAGACGTCCATGTCCGACCATCGAACTTCGACCTCCGCGTGAAAGCCCTCGCTCAACGTCATACCTCCGATCGGGTGCCCATACCTCGCACCATGCTGCGTACCTGACGCGCCGCCACCGAGAGCGTCGCGAGGTCAAGGGTCCCAGACTCGAAAATTTCGGTGAGAGCGGACCTCGCCCTGGCCAGCCGGGACGCGTTCGTCGACTCCCAGTCGTCGATCTTCTCCTGCGGCGTCTCGTGAGGTTCACCACCCAGGAGCACTTCCATCGTGAGCTGACGCAGCGAACTGTAGAGGTCGTCCCGCAGTGCGAGGCGGGCCAGCGAATGCCAGCGGTCACCCCGCGCGAGTGTGGACACGGCGCTGAGCAGCCAGTCGATGCCGAGGTGCGCGTCGAGTTCGTAGTACAGCTCGGCGACCTCGTCGATGTCGCGTTCGGCGATGTCCGCGATGTCGCTGATGTCGAGCAGGCAGAACTTGTCCAGAAGCCGGAACACCTCGAACGCGAGGTCCTCCGGCGCTCCGCGGACGACGAGCGGCCTCGCCCGTGTCTCCACGTCGGCAAGCTGATGCCCCCGCACGAGCTGCGGGACTCGCGGCGAGAGTGCGCGGAAGTCGGCCGAGTACCGGGCGATCTCGGCGCCCACGGCGAGGGGCTGAGGCCGGTTGGTCAGGAACCAGCGGGACGCGCGGTCGAGAACCCGGCCGGACTCGAGAATCAGGTCGTCCTCGATGTCCGCCGCGATGTTCGCCGACCGGATCCTCGACCACAGCTCGGGCAGGGCGAAGATCTCGGTGACCGCCGCGTAGGCGCGGATGGCGTCGGTGCTGCTCGCACCCGCCTCGTCCGCCAATCGGTACGCGAAGGTGATACCGCCGTTGTCGATGGTCTCGTTCGCGAGCATCGTCGCCACGATCTGCCTGCGCAGAGGATGCGCCTTGATCGCGGTGCGGAACCGCTTGCGCAACACTGTCGGGAAGTACCGCGGCAGCCGCGGGGCGAACGTCTCGCTGTCGGGCAGGTCGGTCGCGAGGAGATCGTCCTTGAGCGCGAGTTTCACGTGCGCGGTGAGGGTCGCGAGTTCCGGAGAGGTCAGTCCCTGCCCCGCCTGCCTCCGTCGTGCGATCTCCTCGTCGGTGGGCAGGGCCTCGAGTTTCCGGTCGAGTCCGCGACGCGACGCCAGGTGCTCGATCTGGCGGCGGTGCACACTCAGCATCGGAACCGCGCTGGTCCGGGAGACACCGAGGAGATTGTTCTGCGCGATGTTGTTCGCGAGCACGAGTTGGGCCACCTCGTCGGTCATCGACGCCAGCAGAGGATTACGTTCCTCCCGTGGCAACCCGCCGCTGCTCACCAACGAGTCCAGCAGAATCTTGATGTTCACTTCGTGATCGGAGCAGTCGACGCCCGCGGAGTTGTCGATCGCGTCGGTGTTGATCCGGCCACCGTTCTGGCTGTACTCGATCCGGCCGAGCGCCGTCACCCCGAGGTTGCCGCCCTCACCCACCACCTTCGCCCGCACCTCGTTGCCGTCGACGCGCACGGAGTCGTTGCTCTTGTCGCCCACCATCGCATTGGTCTCGGTGGACGCCTTGACGTACGTGCCGATGCCACCGTTCCACAGCAGGTCCACCGGGGCACGCAGGATCGCCCGGACCAGTTCCGGCGGGGAGAGTTCGGTGACGGCGTCGTCGAGTCCGAGCGCAGTGCGCGCGGCGGCACTGATCGGGACCGATTTGCGCGTCCGGTCCCACACTCCCCCGCCCTCGCTGATGATGCCGGTGTCGTAATCGGCCCACGACGACCGGGGCAGCGCGAACATGCGGGACCGCTCCGCGAAGGACCTGGCGGCGTCGGGCTCGGGGTCGAGGAAGATGTGCCGGTGGTCGAACGCCGCCACCAGCCGGATGTGCCGACTCAGGAGCATGCCGTTTCCGAACACGTCGCCGCTCATGTCACCGACACCGACCGCAGAGAAGTCCTGGGTCTGGGTGTCGACGCCCATCTCCCGGAAGTGCCGTTTCACGCTCTCCCAGGCGCCGCGCGCGGTGATGCCCATCCCCTTGTGGTCGTACCCGGCCGACCCACCGGACGCGAACGCGTCGCCGAGCCAGAACTTGTACTGCTCCGCAACAGAATTGGCGAGGTCGGAGAATTTCGCGGTCCCCTTGTCCGCGGCCACGACGAGATACCGGTCGTCGCCGTCGCGCCGCACCACCCGGGCCGGGGGCACGATCTCCCCCGACGCCTGATCGACGTTGTCGGTGAGGTCCAGGAGCCCGCAGATGAATGTGCGGTAGCAGTCCTGACCCGCCTCCAGGGCGGCCGCGCGGTCGGCCGCCGCGTCGCCCGAGGGTGTCGGCGGATTCTTGACGACGAAACCGCCCTTCGCGCCGACCGGGACGATCACCGCATTCTTGACGGCCTGAGCCTTCGCCAACCCCAGGATCTCGGTGCGGAAATCCTCACGCCGGTCCGACCAGCGCAGCCCGCCGCGGGCGACGGATCCGAACCGCAGGTGGACACCCTCGACGTCGGGCGAGTACACGAAGATCTCGTACTTGGGGCGGGGCTTCGGCAGTTCCTGGATCGAGGTCGGATCGAGCTTGATCGACAGGTACGACGGCGGCTCCCCGGTGCGGCCGACGACGAAGTAGTTGGTGCGCAGCGTCGACTTGATCAGCCCGAACAAACCGCGCAGGATGCGGTCCGCGTCGAGGCTGACCACGGCGTCGATGTACTCCCGCAGACGGGTGTCGAGTTCGGCGACCAGGTCGGGTGAGGGCGTCTCCGGGTCGAACATCGCCTCGAACAACTCGACGAGCGTGTACGCGGAGCGGGGATTCGCCAGCGCAACCCCCTCGATGTGGAACTGACTGTAGGGAAACCCCGCCTGGCGCAGGTACTTTGCGTAGGCCCGCAGGATCACGGCCTGCCGCCACGACACTCCCGCCCGCAGGATCAGCTCGTTGAACCGGTCGGCCTCGGCCCGTCCGAACCAGACCGCGGTGAAGGCATCGGTGAACCGTTCCTGAAGCTTCGGGGCGGCGGCGGACGCCTCCTCGGCGGCGAGTTCGGCGTCCAGGTCGTCCTCGACCGAGGAGCGGAGCAGCTCCGCCGGCACCGACAGCCCGAAATCGTAGATCCAGCACGACAACCCGTCCGGCCGCGGAATCAGGTAGGGCCGTTCGTCGAGCACCTCCACACCCAGGCTCTGCAGCACCGGAAGTACCTGGCTCAGCGAAATGCCGTCGCCGCCCACGTACAGGGTGAATCGCCAGTGCCCGACCTCCGCCCCGGGATCGCGGTAGAGCAGCAGGTCGATGGAACCGTCTTCGAGCGCCTCCAGCCTCGCGAGATCCGACAACGCGCGCGTGGCGTCGAAATCCTCCTTGTACCCCTCGGGCAGGACGGCGGCATAACGCTGCGCCAGAACGGGATCCACACCGGTGGTCACCGGGAGGAGGTCACCGAGATGGTCGTCCCAGCTGCGGCTCGCCTCGGCCAGCATGCCCTGGACCCGCTCACGGTCGGCGTCCGAGAGGTCGAGCCGCGACCCCATCTGTTCGGCGCTCTTGCGGATCGTCACGTGCAGCAACGCCAGGTCGGACTCGGTGACACGCGCGGTGTATTCCAAAGTGCCGCCACCGAATTCCCGCAGCAGGATGTCCTGCATCGCGAGCCGGACCCGGGTGGTGTACCGGTCGCGGGGCAGATAGATCAGGCAGGAGACGAATCGCCCGAGGAAATCCTCGCGCACGAACAGACGCACCTGACGCCGGAGCCCGATGCTGTGCACGGCGGTCACCGTGTCGAAGAGGGTGTCGGCGTCGCTCGAGAACAGCTCCGTGCGCGGGAACGACTGGATGACCTCCAGCATCGCCTGCCCCGAGTACGAATTCAACTGGAACCCGGCCCGATCGATCACCTTGCGCACCCGGCGGGCGATCACGGGAATGTCGAGGACGTTCTCGTGCAGCGCCGTGACCGTGAAGACGCCGAGGAACCGGTGCTCACCGGTGATGTTGCCGTTCTCGTCGAGGATGCTCACGCCGACGAAGAACGGGTAGACCGAGCGGTGGACGGTCGCGGGGAACGAGCCCTGCGTGAGCACGAGCAGGGGCCGGTCGGGGATCTCGGCGGCCGGCGGCAGACTCAGCGGACCTTCGGTGACCGTGTCGGAGCGCAGCAGTCCGAGACCGCTGCCCGGCACCACCTGCAGGCTGCGGGCGCCGGAGCTGTCCGGCTCCCCCAGTTCGAAGCGGCGGTAGCCGAGCGCCGCGTAATTGCCCTGCGACATCCACCGCAGCAGATCGGCGCAGTCCTCCAGGTCGTCCTTCGTCACGCCGGGACAGGGTGTGGACGTTTCGAGTTCGTCGGCGAGCGTCCGCTCGAGCTTGCGCATGATGTCGGTGTCCCGGACCACCTGGCGCACGTCGGCGAGGACGGTGCCGACTTCCTTCTCGAGTGTGTCGAGAACAGCGGCGTCGGCACGTGGATCGAGTTGGACGTGGATCCACGACTCGGAGACGGCGTCCTCGTCGGCGTCCTTGGCCTTGTCTCCCATGAGGATTCCGCGCAGCGCGCCGATCGGATCGCGCCGGACCGAGATGATGGGGTGCACGAATTCGCTGATCCCGATGCCGAGGCGGTTCAGCAGCGCGGTGATCGATTCGACGAGCAGCGGCATGTCGTCCGTCACGAGTTGCAGGGACGCACCGAGTTCGCGCCCGTCGCCCGGGCGGTAGACCCGGGTGACCGCGCGTTCCGGCGGACGATGCAGGGCGAGTGTCAGATGCGCGCCGAGCACGGCCCCGGAGGCGCCGTTGACGGCGCTCTCGCTGTCACCGCGATCGACGTGACGGAAATACACCGCCGCGAGGGTCGGCACCTGAGACCGGAGACCTTCGGGCAGATCCCGCGCCCACTCCGCATCTTTCAGTGCTGCCGATTCCGTCATCGGGGCTCACTTCCTCTTCGTTCCGATCGCCGCGGGCAACTCTCTCGAGACTAGCCCGCGGCGATGGGAACAGAGGGTGAACTTCGGGCACCCGCGTGCCGGATCCGTCAGCCGGTGGTCACCGGCGCAAGGTACCGCTCGAGCGCGTCCCGTTCCGCCGCGGACAGCGGACGCGAGCGTTCGGCCTTCACGTCGAACGCCACCATCAGGGCGTCGCCCGTCGCGCAGCGGACCCCGTCGCGGTTCGTGACGACGTGCCGGATCGTGTACGACGAATTACCGACATGGAGTACCGACACGTCGATCGTCAACGGCCCGGAGGCGTCGGTGACGGGACGCAGGAATTCCACGTCCATCTTGCGCACCACCGTGGCACCCGCCCGGGCGCCCGCCGACTCCAGCTCCGACGACAGGAAATGCACACGTGCTTCCTGCATGTACTCGACGAAGCGGGTGTTGTTGACGTGCCCCAACCGGTCGGAGTCGCCCCACCGGACCTGGATCTCGTACGTGAAAACCTTCGGCTCCACCAGGTCAGTCCCTCGTGAGCTTGCGGTGCGTCACCCGGTGCGGACGTGCCGCGTCCGGTCCGAGCCGCTCGACCTTGTTGGCCTCGTAGCCCTCGAAGTTGCCCTCGTACCAGTACCAGGCGGCCTCGTTGTCGCCGAAGCCACCCTCCCACGCGAGGATGTGCGTGCAGGTGCGGTCGAGGAACCAGCGGTCGTGCGAGATCACGACGGCGCAGCCGGGGAACTGCTCGAGGGCGTTCTCCAGCGAACCGAGGGTCTCGACGTCGAGGTCGTTGGTCGGTTCGTCGAGCAGGATCAGGTTTCCGCCCTGCTTGAGCGTCATCGCGAGGTTCAGGCGGTTGCGCTCACCACCGGAGAGGACGCCCGCCGGCTTCTGCTGATCGTGGCCCTTGAACCCGAACGAGCTGATGTACGCGCGCGACGGCATCTCGGTCTGGCCGACCACGATGTGGTCGAGACCGTCGGACACGACCTCCCACACCGTCTTGTCGGGGTCGATGCCCGTGCGGTTCTGGTCGACGTAGCTGAGCTTGACGGTCTGACCGATCTTCACCTCACCGGCGTCCGGCTCCTCGAGCCCGACGATGGTCTTGAACAGCGTCGTCTTACCGACACCGTTGGGGCCGATCACGCCGACGATGCCGTTACGCGGCAGGGTGAACGACAGGTCCTTGATCAGAACCCGGCCGTCGAAGCCCTTGTCGAGGCTCGAGACCTCGACCACGACGTCGCCGAGGCGCGGCGGCGCCGGGATCTGGATCTCGTCGAAGTCCAGCTTGCGGGTCTTCTCGGCTTCGTTGGCCATTTCCTCGTAGCGGTCGAGGCGGGCCTTGTTCTTGGCCTGACGGGCCTTCGCTCCCGAGCGGACCCAGGCCAGCTCCTCCTTGAGGCGCTTCTGCAGCTTCTGGTCCTTCTTGCCCTGGACCTCGAGCCTCGCGGCCTTCTGCTCCAGGTAGGTCGAGTAGTTGCCCTCGTAGGGGTACAGGCGGCCGCGGTCGACCTCACAGATCCACTGGGCGACGTGGTCGAGGAAGTACCGGTCGTGGGTGACGGCCAGGATCGCACCCGGGTAGGCGGCCAGGTGCTGCTCCAGCCACAGGACGCTTTCCGCGTCGAGGTGGTTGGTCGGCTCGTCGAGCAGCAGCAGGTCGGGTTTGCTGAGCAGGAGCTTGCAGAGGGCGACGCGGCGCTTCTCACCACCGGAGAGGTGAGTGACCATCTCCTCCGGCGGCGGACAGCGCAGAGCGTCCATCGCCTGCTCGAGCTGGGAATCGATCTCCCATGCGTCGGCATGGTCGAGCTTCTCCTGCAGCTCGCCCATCTCCTCCATCAGCTCGTCGGAGTAGTCGGTCGCCATCAGCTCGGCGATCTCGTTGTACCGCTTGAGCTGGACCATGGTTTCACCCATGCCCTCCTCGACGTTCTCGCGAACGGTCTTGGTCTCGTCCAGGTGCGGTTCCTGCATGAGGATCCCGACGGTGGCACCCGGAGCGATGAACGCTTCACCGTTGCCCGGCTGATCCAGCCCCGCCATGATCTTGAGGATGCTGGACTTACCCGCGCCGTTCGGGCCGACCACACCGATCTTGGCGCCGGGGTAGAAGCTCATCGTGACGTCATCGAGGATGACCTTGTCACCGTGCGCCTTGCGCACCTTCTTCATCGTGTAAATGAACTCAGCCATGGGGCCAGCCTAATGGTGAAGTGCGATGAACCCACATCGCGGAGGGTCGGGGACGTGAACGAGGGCTCCGTAGGAAGAAGCCGCGGGTACCGGCGCCGCGGGTGCGGGATGGGCGCCGATACCCGCTGGTCCGCTACGCGACGAGGGACCGAGTGGCGACCTGTTCCGTCGCCGGGGTCGCCGCACCCCCGTCCCCGGTTCTGGGCGCGCGCTCGAGGACGACCGTGCACCGGGCGAGATCCGGTCCGATCGCGGTCGCACTCAGCTCCAGGTCGGAGCGGGCGATGCCGTCCCGCGTCGTGTACTCCGTGGTGCGCAACTCGCCGGTCACGATGACCGGATCCCCCTTCGCGATCGACTGGACGACACCGGCCATCAGTCGCCGCCTGCAGGTCACCGTGAGGTAGAGCGTGCTCCCGTCGCGCCACTCGCCCGTCGCGTGGTCCCGGCGCCGGACCGTGCTCGCCATCCGGAAACTGAGGAACTCGTCACCGGCCGCATTCGACCGGGTGACCGGGCCGGTGATGACCGTTCCGACCACGGTGCCGTGTGTTTCGTACATTCGCTCTACCCCCTGTGAGTGCGGCAAGGTGCCTTCACTCACAGCGTGCCGTCCGGCACCGCCGTTGTCGGGCGGCATCCGAAATCTGTGGAGAAACGGAGCGGGTGTGGATGACACAGCCGAAACGGCGACCGAAGCTCCGACCGTGTCGGAACCGCGTGCTAGCGGTCAGTGTCCGGCTTCTCGGTCCCGTCGCGCCAGTTCCGCGAACATCGCGTTGTGCGCTGCCAGGTCGGCGTCGTCGTCGCGGTCGGCGGCCCGGTCGACCCGCCGCGCCGTGCGGCCGTCGCTGCGGGACCACTGAATGAGCAGCGCCATCATCACCAGCACCAGCGGGATCTCACCGGTCGCCCAGGCGATGCTGCCGCCCAGTTGCTGGTCACCCACCAGGTCGGCGTTCCAGCCCAGTCCGAGCGACCGGTAGTACCACTCGCCCATCACGGCGCCCATGCTCATCAACGCCACACCGAAGAACGCGTGGAACGGTAGCGAGCCGAACACCATCGCGAGCTTCGTCACCGGCTGCAGTTTGCGCGGCGACGGGTCGATGCCGATCGCGACCCAGTAGAAGAGGTAGCCGCTCAGCAGGAAGTGCAGGTTCATCAGGACGTGCGCGGAGTGCGAGTCCACGGCGGCCTCGAAGATCCCGCCGAGGTACAGGGCGTAGAACCCGCCGACGAACAGCACGGCCGCGACGACGGGATGGGTGATGAACCGGGAGAACGGGCTGTGCAGCGCAGTCAGGATCCACTCACGCAGTCCCGGCACACCGTTCTTGCCCGCCGGATCGAGAGCGCGCAGGGCCAGCGTGATCGGTGCGCCGAGCACCAGCAGGACCGGGGCGAGCATCGACAGCGCCATGTGCGCGCCCATGTGCACGCTGAACACGGCCGGTGAGTAGCGGCCGACACCCGAGGACGTCGCGACGAGAAGCACCACGCATCCGCACATCCACGCGACGGTCCGGCCGACCGGCCAGCTGTCGCCGCGACGCCGAAGTTTGCGCAAACCGAGCGCGTAGACGACGGCCAGCACGATCGCGGCGGTGCCGTAGAGGAGGTCGAAACGCCAGTCCAGCATCAGCCGGGCGAACGTCGGCGGCCCCGCCAGGTTGTAGCCGAGTTCCACCTCTGTGAGGGTGGGTGCCGCGGTCGGAGGGGGCGGCGGTGTGCGGCCGAGCCCGACGGCGAGACCGATCGTGGCGGCGAAGACCATGGCCTCCGCGCCGGCGAAACGGATCAGGTTGCCGCGGCCGGCCGGGTCCTTCTGCAGCGCGGGCAGCGCCCGTCGACGCTGCGCCCAGCCGAAGACGCCCAGGATGACGAGCGCCACGATCTTCGCGACCACCAGGCGTCCGTACGTGGTGTCGACGAGGTCACCGATCTGGACGCGGACGAGCGCGTTCACCACACCACTGACCGCCATGACGACGAAGCAGACCGTCGCGACCGCGGAGAACCGTCGCGCTGCCACATCGGTGTAGGCGCCGCGCCGGCGCGCATGGGCGAGGAGAGCGAACAGACCGCCGGCCCACAGCGAGGCCGCGACGAGGTGCAGGATCAGACTGTTCGTCGCCATGTCGTGCGAACCGCCCGACGACGAGTGCCCCGTCAACGCGAGCGGCATCAGCCCGAGGATGCCGACGACCAGAAGGATCGGCGTCCACCACCAGCGCAGCACGAGCCGGGATGCGATCGCGAGGACGATCGCGATGATCGCGGTCCAGCGCCAGGCGCCGGCGAGTTCGACCTGATCGATCGAATTGAAGATGTTGGCCGGTTCGACCGCCTCGGCGAAGGGTTGCCCGGACGTGTCCGACAACGTCAACGGGACCAGGACGAGGGCGGACGCGGCCCACACGATCGCGGCATATGACGCGGTCCGGAGCGCACGGTAGCCGTCCACGTCCAGGACACCCGATTTCTGCGGCGGTACGAAGAACGCCGCGAGCAGCAGCGACCCGATGGTGATGACCGCAGCGATCTCCGACACGGCTCGCATCGCAGGCAGTCCGTAGGTGGTGATCGGTCCGGGATCCGGAATTCCCAGCAGCACGAGCGCCTGAGCAGCGGAAAGTCCGACGACGATTGCCGCGACCAGACCGGCGATGAGTCCGCCGACGACGAACAGGGCGGTCGAATCGGCGCGATCCGGGGGTTTCGATGCCGGGTCGGACGCCGCGAGCTGGGGTGTAGCCATACATCAAGGGTAGGACCTACGACAGGCCGTCGGAGACGCGAGGGTTCCGTCGCCGCTCCGGTTACCGTCGACAGGGACGTGTCCCGAGGCAACGAGAGGCTGAGATGGCTGAGTTTCTGATCATCGCGGTGGCGCTGTTCTTCGCGGGCATGGGTGTGTACGGGCTCGCCGCGCCGGCCCGGCTGGTCGCCCCGTTCGGTCTGTCCGCGGATTCGGCGACCTCCCGCGCCGAGGTGCGCGCGGTCTACGGCGGCTTCGGTGTCGCGGTGGCGGCCCTGCTGTTCTTCGCAGCTTTCGACGCCCACGGCATCCGATCCGCCGCCTCGGTGACCGTGGCCGTCGCCCTGCTGGGGATGGCATTCGGCCGGATCGTGTCGGCCGTCGCCGACCGGCCTACCCGTTTCTACCCCGTGTGGTTCTACTTCGTGGTCGAGCTCGTTCTGGCGGGACTTCTGCTGTCGGCGGCCGGCCTGGGCTCGTGACCCGCACACCACAGCCCCGGTCGGAGCGCTCGAGGCGGCAGGTAATATTTGCTGCGCGCCTCCGTAGCTCAGGGGATAGAGCAAGAGCCTTCTAATCTCTTGGTCGCAGGTTCGAATCCTGCCGGGGGCACTCATTCCACGGAGCGCCGACAGACGAAAACCCCCGATCACCTGGACGAACAGGAATCGAGGGTCCGTCGTCAGCCCTTCAGGAACGCCAGCAGGTCGGCGTTGATCGTCTCCGCTTGTGTGGTGGGCATGCCGTGGGGGAAGTCCTGGTACGTCTTCAACGTCCCGTTCGCGAGAAGCTTCGCGGACAGGGGTCCGGCGTCGGCGTACGGAACGATCTGGTCGTCTTCGCTGTGCATCACCAGCACCGGCACCGTGATCTTCTTCAGATCCTCGGTGAAGTCGGTCTGCGAGAAGGCGACGATGCCGTCGTAGTGAGCCTTGGCCCCGCCCATCATCCCTTGGCGCCACCAGTTCTCGATGATCGCCTCGGAGGATTCCACGCCCGGTCGGTTGAATCCGTAGAAGGGTCCCGACGGCAGGTCGCGATAGAACTTCGATCTATTGGCGGCGAGCTGTGCCTGCAAGTCGTCGAACACGTCCTTGGGGATGCCGCCCGGGTTCGCCTCGGTTTTGACCATCAGTGGCGGTACCGCGCTGATCAGTGCGGCCTTCGACACCCGGCTCTCCCCGTGCCGCGCGAGATAGTGCACCACCTCGCCGCCGCCCGTCGAATGGCCGACGTGGATCGCGTTCTGCAGGTCGAGATGCGCGGTCAGCTCCGCGAGGTCGTCGGCGTAGTGGTCCATGTCGTGGCCGTCACCGGTCTGGGTGGAGCGCCCGTGACCGCGCCGATCGTGGGCGATGACGCGATAGCCCTGCTGGAGGAAGAACAGCATCTGGGTGTCCCAGTCGTCGGCCGACAGCGGCCAGCCGTGGCTGAACACGATGGGTTGACCGGTTCCCCAGTCCTTGTAGAAGATCTCCGTGCCATCCTGGGTGGTGATCGTGCCCATGTGGTTGCCTTCCTTGACCGCTCTGGGATGACGCTGATGAGGACGGAATTCAGTACATCAAACTTCGGTACCCCACAGGGCGGCTTCGACCGGCGACGTCCTGTACGACCGTCCGATAGGCATTGCGCCCCTCGTCCGTACCCGGAGTTGCGTACTCGCGCGTAACAAACCGACCAATTAGTCTTGTTCGCGCATCGCCCCAACCCGACGGGGCAACGGTGCACCGGGACCCGCCACGATCCTCCGCGAGTGGCGGGTTTCCCGCATCTCAGCTGACTTTACTCGCGCATTACTTTTTCATGACCTAACCTAGGGGCCGCCGGCCCTCCCCCGACTCGGGTCGGCAGGCGGCCCCGCCGGACGCCCCCGAGGCACCCGGCGGGCGCCGTCCGGCGTCAGCTCTCCTGTGGAACCTCGAACACCAGCAGGGTGCTGGTGGCGGTGGCGACGAGTCGGCCCTGCGAGTCGGTGACCTCCCCCTCCGCGAACGCGATGCGGCGACCCGACTTCTTGACGACTCCGGTGGCCGTGAGGGGCCCGGAGTCCCGGGTCGCTCCGCGGATGTAGTTGACCTTGATCTCGACCGACGTGTAGCCCCACCCCGCGGGCAACGTGGTGTGCACGGCGCAGCCGGCGACCGAATCGAGCAGGGTGCACACGGCGCCGCCGTGGATGGCGCCGATCGGGTTGTACTGCGACTCGTCGGGGTTCAGCGCGAAGACGACCCTTCCGGGTTCGGCCTCGAGGAACCGCAGGTTCATCAGGCTCGCGATCGGGGGCGCGGGAATCTCGCCGCCGAGGATCGCCCGCAGGTAGCCGAGGCCGTCGAGTTCTCGCGCTTTCCGCGCCGGGCCTGCCGGGTCGCGCCATTCGACGGTCCTCGACCGCACCTCTCCCCACTCCGCGTCCGCCCCGCCCTCGACAGTCGCCACTGCACCGTTTCCGGACTCGCTCACTATGCCGTCCCCTGCTGCGCCGGCTGCGGATAGAGAACGTCGAGGTCACCCGACAGTGCCGCCTTGACGGTGCGGGAGGTGTCGTCGGCGAGGACTTCGTGAGCGCCGGACTCGATGCCGTCGAAGGCCAGTCGCGCGACCTCGGCCGCGGAGATCTTCGGTACGTCCAGACCGCTCGTCATGTCGGTGTCCATGTACCCGAGGTGCAGCCCGACCACCTGGATATTCTGCGCTGCGAGTTCGGCACGCATCGCGTTGGTGGCACTCCACAGGGCGGCTTTCGAGACGCTGTACGAACCACCGACGGCCAGCCAGGACAGGACGGAGTGCACGTTGAGGATCGCGCCGCCCCCATTGGCGGCGATGATCGGTGCCAGCGCGCGAGTGACGTTGAGCGGGCCGTAGAGGTTGGTTTCGAGTTCCCGGCGCATTCCGTCGAGATCACCCGTGAGCGGCGACTCGCCGATGAGGATGCCGGCGTTGTTGATCAGCACGCCGAGGTCCCCGACGTACTCCGCGGCGGCGTAGACCGATTCGGGGTTCGTGACATCCAGTTCGACGGGCACGACCCGGGGATGTCCTTCGATCGTCGACATATCACGCGCCGACGCGTAGACCGTTCGCGCTCCTCGTGCGAGCGCCTCGGCGACGAAGGCACGTCCGAGCCCGCGGCCGGCTCCGGTGACCAGCACCGTTCGATCTTGAATCGTGGTCATGACGACCCCTTCGAGAGAGTAAGTCTGCTTTTCCAACTAACTGCGCTACGACAGTAACCCCTATCAGTTGGAAACCACAACCCTCTATGATGGAGTGCATGAACAATGGCGACACCGAGCGAGCGACACCCGAGATCGTCATGGACCGCATGCCACTGGCGCCGAGACCCTGCGCGATCGCCGCCACCATGGAACTGATCGGCGACCGCTGGTCCATGCTGGTGATCCGCGAACTGAGCTACGGGGTGCACCGCTTCGACCGGATTGCCGGGTACATCGGCGTCTCGCGCGACATCCTCACCGCGCGACTACGCAAACTCGAGGAGGTCGGCGTCATCGAGCGCCGCCAGTACTCCGAGCACCCTCCCCGTTTCGAGTACCACCTCACCCCGGCGGGCGAGGACCTGCGACCACTGCTGCTCTCACTGTTCCAATGGGGCAGCAAGTGGGCCGTCGACGAGGCACCGTCGGTGCTCGTGCACGACTGCGGGCACTCACTGGAGCTGGAACACCGCTGCGCGCACTGCGGCGAGGCCGTCGAGAACACCTCTGTCGCAATGCATTCCCGCACACTACTGCGGGAGTCCTGACCTCTCCGCACGGCGCGATACAGGACGCCTGACGCCAGGTCTATAGTTTCCAAAGTAAACGTCAGGTAACGAATTCCTCACACGTCAGGCAGGTGGGTCTGTGTCAACGCGCGACCAGGTAGCAGAGATCTACGAGCAGGTCCGCCTGCGGAACGCCGGAGAACCCGAGTTCCACCAGGCAGCCGCCGAGGTCTTCGAGTCGCTCCAGGTCGTGCTCGACCACCATCCCCACTACGCCGACTCCGGATTGATCGAGCGACTGTGCGAGCCGGAGCGTCAGATCATCTTCCGGGTGCCGT
Source organism: Rhodococcus sp. A14 (assembly GCF_011603105.1). Classification (NCBI taxonomy): domain Bacteria; kingdom Bacillati; phylum Actinomycetota; class Actinomycetes; order Mycobacteriales; family Nocardiaceae; genus Rhodococcus; species Rhodococcus sp. A14. The sequence continues at coordinate 20,874 of NZ_JAAOQS010000027.1, forward strand.
GGGTCGACGACTCCGGCAACGTGCACGTCAACCGCGGTTTCCGGGTGCAGTACAACAGCGTGCTCGGCCCCTACAAGGGCGGCCTGCGGTTTCACCCCAGCGTGAACCTGGGAATCGTGAAGTTCCTCGGCTTCGAGCAGATCTTCAAGAACGCACTCACCGGACTTCCGATCGGCGGCGGCAAGGGTGGCTCCGACTTCGACCCCAAGGGTCGCTCGGAGGCCGAGATCATGAGGTTCTGCCAGTCGTTCATGACCGAGCTGCATCGCCACATCGGCGAGTACACCGACGTCCCGGCAGGTGACATCGGCGTCGGCGGGCGCGAGATCGGCTACCTGTTCGGCCAGTACAAGCGCCTCACCAACTCCTACGAGTCGGGGGTCCTCACCGGTAAGGGCCTCACCTGGGGCGGCTCGCAGGTGCGTCGCGAGGCGACGGGTTACGGCGTCGCCTACTTCGTCGCCGAGATGCTGAAGGCGGCGAACAGCTCACTGGGCGGCAAGACCGTCGTCGTCTCGGGCTCCGGAAACGTCGCGATCTATGCGATCGAGAAGGTGCACCAGCTCGGCGGAATCGCGATCGCGAGCTCCGATTCCTCCGGATACCTCGTCGACGAGAAGGGCATCGACCTCGAGCTCCTGAAGGAGATCAAGGAGGTGCGACGCGGACGGATCAGCGAGTACACGGACACCGTGCCGCACGCCCGGTTCGTGCCGAACGGCTCCATCTGGGACGTGCCGTGCGACGTCGCGCTCCCCTGCGCCACCCAGAACGAACTCGACGAAGCGGCCGCCAAGACACTGGTCGCGAACGGCGTGCAGGCGGTGGCCGAGGGCGCGAACATGCCCACGACCCCGCAGGGCGTCCAGGTGTTCCGCGATGCCGCGGTGGCCTTCGCCCCGGGCAAGGCGGCCAACGCGGGCGGCGTCGCCACGTCGGCACTCGAGATGCAGCAGAACGCATCCCGCGACTCGTGGGGCTTCGAATACACGGACGAGCGGTTGGCCGGAATCATGCGCGGCATCCACGAGCGCACCGTGGCCACGGCCGCCGAGTACGGCATGCCGGGCGACTACGTGCACGGCGCGAACATCGCCGGTTTCGTGAAGGTGGCCGACGCCATGATTTCGCTCGGCGTCATCTAGCAGAGCGAAAAGGGGCGCGGCCGTCGCCGGCCGCGCCCCACCCACGCGAGGATCCTCAGTCGACCGGCTTGTCCTCGCCCTCGTCTTCGCGGGCCTTCTTCGCGGCCTCGCGCATCTCGATGCCGTCGGACACCCAGTCACCGATCTCCCGGGTGACGTCCCGGACGGCGCCCGCGATGATCGTCGCGATGTGGCCCACGTGCGTGGCCGCGGACTCCGTCAGTTCCTGCACGGTGTCCTTGCGCCGCTCGAACTTCCCCACCATGTGTTTCGCCTCTCAGGCTGCAGTCTTCTGCCGCTCGACGATAACACCGGGAGGGGTGTCGGACGAGACGAGACCGGGCGGCAGTGCGAACGTGAAGATCTTCCCCCACACGGAGCCGATCTGCTTGAAGAAGCCACCGGTGTTGTAGGGCAGCCCGTGCTTCTCGCACAGCGCCTTCACCGCGGGCGCCATCTCCGGGTACCGGTGGGCGGGCAGGTCCGGGAACAGGTGGTGCTCGATCTGATGCGAAAGGTTGCCCGACATGATGTGGAACAGCGGACTCCCCTCGATGTTCGCGCTGCCGAGCATCTGCCGGACGTACCACTCGCCGCGGGTTTCCTCCGCGGTCTCGTCCTCGGTGAAACTCTGCACGCCGGTGGGGAAATGGCCGCAGAAGATGATGGAGTACGCCCACACGTTGCGGATCAGATTGGCGGTCACGTTGCCGAGCAGTGTGGGGACGAACAGCGGCCCGGTGAGCGCCGGGAAGATCGCGTAATCCTTGAGCACCTGCCGACCGGCCTTGCGCCACCAGCCCTTCAGCAGCGGCTTGACGTCGCGCCACTTCCGCTTGCCCTGGATCACGTTCTCCGCTTCCAGGTCGTGCATCATGACGCCCCACTCGAACAGCATCATCAGGAAGAAGGCGTAGACCGGGTTCCCCAGGTAGTAGGGGTTCCACTTCTGCGCCTCGTCGATCCTCAGGATGCCGTAGCCGATGTCCCGGTCCCGGCCGAGGATGTTGGTGTACGTGTGGTGCATGTAGTTGTGGGAGTGCTTCCACTGATCGGCCGGGCAGACCGTGTCCCACTCGAACACGCGGGAGTTCAGGCCCGGTTCACGCATCCAGTCGTACTGGCCGTGCATGACGTTGTGGCCGATCTCCATGTTGTCGAGAATCTTCGACACACCGAGGGCCCCGACCCCGGCGATCCAGGCCGGCGGAAAGAAGCCGAGGTACATCAGCCCGCGGCCGGCGACCTCGAATCCCCTCTGCGCCTTGATGATCTTGTAGATGTATTCGCGGTCCTCGGCGCCGAGGTCCGCAACCGTCCGGTCGCGGAGGGCGTCCAGTTCCCGGCCGATTTCTTCGACCTGGTCGTGACTGAGCACCACCGGGGCGTCGTTACGGGAACCGTCGGAGCCGTCGACGAACGGGAGGAACGAGAGTGAGAGTCCAAACATGTCGGTCTCCAAACGTTGGATGTCGAGTGAAAATCAGATGTCGAGGGCGACGTCGCCCACCGGAACCGAGACGCACAGCTGGATCGCCTTGTCCGGATCGGTGTCGGTGTCGCCGGTGCGGACGTTCTTGGTGCACCCCGACTTCTTCACCGTGGTGCAGGAGAAGCAGATGCCCATCCGGCATCCGTACTCGGGATGGAGTCCGGCGGCCTCCGCTTGTTCGAGCAGCGTCGCTCCGGAATTGTCCGCGGTGACACCGCTGGCGGTGAAGGACACCTCACCACCGGCCTCGCCCTCCGCCGGGGCTGCGGTGGGAGCGAATTCCTCGGTGTGCAGACGGTCCTCGATGCCGAGTTCGCGGTACACCTCCCGAACGCCACGCATCAGTCCGGGCGGCCCGCACAGGAAGGTGTCGGCGTCCGCGTACCAGGGTGCTACCGCGTCGAGGTGCTCCTGGCCGAAGAATCCGTGGAGATGGCCGCCGGTGTCCTGATCGGTGTACGCCAGCACGAGCGAGACGTTGGCGTTCGCGTCCGCGAGTGCGCGCAACTCGTCGAGGTACGCGACGTCGTTTTCGGTGTACGCGTAGTGCAGAAAAGTGATGCTTCCGGAGTGCTGCTCGTCGACCAAGGTGCGCAGCATCGACAGAACGGGGGTGATTCCGCTGCCTCCGCTCACCAGCAGGAGCCGGCGAGGGCGAGGAGAGGGAAGGGTGAATTCGCCCGCCGCTTGAGACAGGTCGAGCACGAGACCGGGGCTCGCGTGGGCGTGCAGGTACTGCGAGACGAGACCCTCGGGATGCGCCTTGATCGTCAGCTCGACGAGCCCGTCGGTGGACGCCTGTGCATTGGCCGGCGAGTAGCACCGGGTGTGGCGAACCCCGTCGATCACGACGCCCACCTGCACGAACTGCCCCGCACGGAATCCGCGCCACTGACGGGTGGGGCGCAGCGTGAGGGTGACGGTGTCGGCGGTGGACCGCCGGACCTCGACCACTTCTGCACGCAGGTCGCGCACGGTGACCATGGGAGTGACGAGTTCGAGGTAGCGGTCGAGCTGGTGCGGAGTGGCCATCGCCTCGAACAACGACAGCAGCGAGAACCTGCGTCCCTCCGCCGGACGACTGGTGTGGGCAACTGACACGTCAGCCTCCTCCGTTTGAGTGCACGGTTGTACACTGACAATAGTGTGACAGAGGGGGACAGCAAGTTGTCAATCAGAATGTGACCGCACGCACACTCGAGGCAGGGATCGGATACGCATGCCGGATGACGGGTACGAGCCCCCGGAGATGACAGGTGTGGGCACTGTCGCGAATACACTCACTGCCGTGAGTCAGTCGACCGGCGCCGAACCCGAGAGCAGGGCAGTCCGCAAGGAGCGCACGAGGAAGGCGCTTCTCGACGGCACGCTCGAACTCATGGCGGATCGGAGTTTCGCCGGCGTGAGCCTGCGCGAGATCGCCCGCACCGCGGGAATCGTGCCCACCGCGTTCTACCGCCACTTCGCGTCCATCGAGGAGCTCGGCGTGGTGCTCGTCGAGGAGGGCATGCGAATACTGCGGCAGATGCTGCGCGACGCCCGGCGCACCCCGAGCACCAAGAGCGCAGGCGCATCCCTCGACATCCTAGTCCGGCAGGTCCGCACCCACGAGGCGCAGTTCCGGTTCCTCAGCCGTGAACGCTACGGCGGCGTCCCCGAAATTCGCCGGGCGATCGCGACCGAGATGAAACTGTTCGTCAGCGAACTCACGGTGGATCTGTCCCGCATCGAGGGTTTGCAGTCCTGGGACCACGACGACCTGGAGATGGCGGCCGACCTGATCGTGTCCACCATGTTCGCCGTCGTCGTCGATCTGCTCGAGGCCGATCGTCCCGGAAGCCGAAGCGAGGCCGAGGTGGTCGCGCGCGCCGAACGGCAACTGCGCCTGATCATGCTCGGCATGAGCGGGTGGAATCCCGGAAAGTAGTCGCGCTCTCGCCGTACGGTGGGGGCATGCTGTCAACCTCGGAACACGCGCACATCACTCTCGGCGACCTGACGTTCGACGTCACGACCAGCGGTCCGGCCGACGGCGCCCCCGTCGTTCTCCTGCACGGGTTTCCGGAGAGCGCCGCGTCCTGGGAACCCGTCAGCGCCCGGCTGAACGAGTCCGGTCTGCGGACGTACGCCCCGAACCAGCGCGGATACTCGCCCGGTGCGCGACCCGACGGAGTCGACTCCTACAGGATCGACCACCTCGTCGCGGACGTGATCGGACTGCTCGACGCACTCGACCTCGACACGGCGCATCTCGTCGGCCACGACTGGGGCGCCGCCGTGGCCTGGGTCGTCGCGGCCAGGCACCCCGATCGGATCAATTCGCTCACCACCGTGTCGGTGCCACATCCCGGCGCGTTCGGCTGGGCGTTGCGCGAGGACGCCGATCAGAAGGAACGCTCCTCCTACATCCGGCTCCTGAGGATGGAGGGCAAGGCCGAGCGGGTTCTCCTCGACGACAACGCGCACTCACTGCGCGCAATGTTCGGTGACGTCGTCCCGCCGGCGCTCGTCGACCGGCACGTCGCGCTGCTCAGCGAACCGGGAGCGCTGACCGCCGCGCTGAACTGGTACCGCGCCATGACGAGCGACTTCGAGCAGACGCCCGCCGTCACCGTTCCCACGACCTACGTCTGGAGCACCGGCGACCAGGCGCTGGGGCGTGCGGGAGCGGAGCGGTGCGGCGAGTTCGTCGATGCGCCGTACGAATTCGTCGTCCTGGACGGTGCCACGCACTGGATCCCGGAACAGCGACCCGACGCCCTCGCGGACGCGATCCTCATGCGTGCCGGAACCGTGCCGAACTGAAATCCGCCCTTCCCCTCGACGGGGCGTCCGTTCTGGTTTGATGGCACTACTCGTCTCGTGCACCCTGGGAGGGCACCATGAGTGGCATCGCAATTCTTCTGGTCGGCGCCGTTCTGTGCTTCGCCGGTGTCGGTTCACTCCACGTCGCCGTTCTCGCCTCGGGTTTCGGCCTCGGCTGGCTCCTGGCCGATCTGCTGTCGCTGTCGCTCGGGACGACGTTCCTGGTCGCGGCGATCGGCGCGGTAGTGGTGTGGGTGGCCACGACCCTGATCTTCAAGTTCGCCGCATTCTTCATCGGCATCATCGCCGGCGCGGTGATCGGAGCGAAGCTCAGTCGTGTTCTGCAACCCGACGACGCCGGCTGGCTCCTCAGTGGAGTCGTGATCGTCGCGCTCGCCGTCGCCTGCGGTTTCATCGCCGACCGGTACCGGGCGCGGGCATTGTTATGGCTCACCGCGCTCGGCGGCGCCAGCATGGTGCTGACCGGGCTCGGTCTGGCCGTCCCCCCGCTGGGATTCCTGGAGGATCCGAACGAGGGCGGCCAGCAGTTCTTCGCCACGCTGATCTGGATCGTCGTGGCGGCGGCGGGCTGGCTGACGCAGCGGCGCCTGTTCCCGGAGAAGCTTCGCATCGACGACACTCGCGCGAGGCGCTAGTCGCGTGCGGGCGCCTTCACCACCGTCAGCGCGGCGAGGCCGATCGCGAGCACGATCACCAGGCCGAGGATCCCCGCCCGATCCGCCGCGAGCCACCAGGCGAACAATCCGAAGAGGGTGGGCGAGAGGAACGACACCGCGCGACCGGTGGTCGCGTACAGGCCGAACATCTGCCCCTCCCGGCCGGGCGGGGTGATCCGGGCCAGGAACGTGCGCGCGGACGACTGCGCGGGACCGACGAACAGGCACAGCAGCAGTCCGAAGATCCAGAACATGGCCGGTCCCGAGACGGCCATCAGGACGACACCGACGATGATCATCGCGATCAGGGACGTCATGATCACGGTCTTCGGCCCGATCCGGTCGTCGAACCGGCCGGCGGTGAGCGCGCCGAGCGCGGAGACGACATTGGCCGCGACGCCGAACAACAGCACGTCACCCGCACCGATGCCGTAGACGTTGACGGCGAGGACGGCGCCGAACGTGAAGACACCGGCCAGACCGTCGCGGAACAACGCACTGGCCACCAGGAAGTAGACGGTGCGCCGGTCGGCGGACCACAGGTCGCGCAGATCGCGCCACAACACCCGGTACGACTCGACGAAACCGGCCTTGTCCGCACCCGGATCCGCGTGCGGGCGGGGTAGCTCGGGGACCTTCAGCAGCACGGGAATCGCGAAGACCGCGAACCAGACGGCGGCCAGCAGCGCCACCATCCGGATGTTCAGGCCGCCGTCCGTGGTGAGCCCGAGGAACCCCCGGTTGTCGCCGTCACCGGAGATGAAACCGAAGTAGCACACCAGCAGGAGCACGATCCCACCGAAATAGCCCATCGCCCAGCCGAACCCGGACACCCGGCCGATGTTCGCCGGCGTCGACACCTGCCTGAGCATCGCGTTGTACGGAACGCCGGCCAGTTCGAAGATCACCGAACCGGCGGCCAGCAGCACCAACCCGAGCCACAGGTACTGATACGAGTCGCGGACGAAGAACATCGCCGCCATGCACCCGACCGTCGCGAACGTGAGGACGCCGAGCGCCCACTTGCGTCGTCCCGCGGCGTCGAATCGCTGCCCGGTGACGGGGGCGAGCACGGCGATGAGGAAACCGGCGATGCCGAGCGACCACCCGAGCCACGTGCTCGCGGAGATCGATCCCGGCAGGTCCTCCCCCACGGCGTCCGTCAGGTACACGGAGAAGACGAACGTAAGGATCACGGCGTTGAACGCGGCCGATCCCCAGTCCCACAGCCCCCACGCGACAACCTGTCTGCGCGTCGCGGCCTCGCCGATCCCGGCCGGCGGACGAACGTCGGTGCTCATGCCCGCGAGCCTATGCGAGCGAACGGGGAGTTCGTGCGGTCTGACGCGACGAGCGTCCCGTTCGACCGGGAGGACCTAGTGTGCACTCAGTTGCATACGCACCTCGTTGCATACATACTTCTGTTCGTGGCCCTCGAACATGCGCTTCTCGTCTCCCTGACCGAGCACTCCGGCTCGGGCTACGAATTGGCGCGCCGGTTCGACAAGTCCATCGGCTTCTTCCAGAGCGCCACCCACCAGCAGATCTACCGCGTCCTCAAACGCATGGACGAGTCCGGCTGGGTCGACGCCGAGGTCGTGGCACAGGACGGCAGACCCGACAAGAAGGTGTACCGGGTCAGCGCGGCCGGACGCGCGGAACTCGAGCGCTGGATCGCCGAACCGACCGAGCCCAATCACCTGCGTAACGAGCTGGCAGTGAAGATCCGCGCCGCTCAGCACGGTGACATCGCCGCACTCACCGCCGAGGTCGCTCGCCACCGCGACGGCCACGCCGCCCGGCTCGAGGTCTACCGCATGATCGAAAAACGCGACTTTCCCGCACCGGACAAGCTCTCCGGGGCAGCCCTGCACCAGTACCTCGTCCTGCGCGGCGGAATCCGCGTCGAAGAGGGATTCGCCGACTGGTGCCAAGAAGTACTCGACGCGCTCGCACAGTAAGGACACGCCGCCAATGACTCAGTTCCCTCAGCTCCTCGCTCCCCTCGACCTCGGTTTCACGACGCTGAAGAACCGGGTGATCATGGGCTCCATCCACACCGGGCTCGAAGATCGCGCGAAGGACGTTCCCCGTCTGGCCGAGTACTTCGCCGAGCGTGCCCGCGGAGGTGTCGCGCTGATCGTCACCGGCGGATACGCGCCCAACCGGACGGGCTGGCTGCTGCCGTTCGGCGCCAAGCTCACCAACCGTGTCGAGGCCGGGCGGCACCGCGCGATCACGAAGGCGGTGCACGACGAGGGCGGCAAAATCGCCCTGCAGATCCTGCATGCCGGCCGGTACAGCTACCAGCCCTTCAGCGTCTCCGCCTCCTCGATCAAGGCCCCGATCAACCCGTTCCGGCCCCGCAAACTCACCGGCCGCGGCGTCCGCTGGCAGATCCGCAACTTCGTCCGCTGCGCCCGACTCGCGCAGCAGGCGAACTACGACGGCGTCGAGATCATGGGCGGCGAGGGCTACTTCATCAACCAGTTCCTGTGCGAGCGCACCAACAAGCGCACCGACACGTGGGGCGGCACTCCCGAGAACCGCAGGCGGATGGCCGTCGAGATCGTCCGCCGCACGCGCAAGGCGGTGGGCCCGAACTTCATCATCATCTTCCGCCTGTCGATGGCCGACCTCGTCGAGGGCGGTCAGACGTGGGACGAGATCGTCGCGCTGGCACAGGAAGTGGAGGCCGCGGGCGCGACCATCATCAACACCGACATCGGCTGGCACGAATCCCGTGTTCCCACGATCGTGACGTCGGTGCCGCGGGCCGCGTTCGCCGACATCACCGGCAAGCTCGAGAAGCACGTGAGCATCCCCGTGGCCGCGTCGAACCGGATCAACATGCCGGAGGTCGCCGAGGAAATCCTGACCCGCGGCGACGCGCAGCTCATCTCGATGGCACGCCCGATGCTCGCCGATCCCGACTGGGTGCGGAAGGCGGAGGCAGGCACCCCCGACGAGATCAACACGTGCATCGCATGCAACCAGGCCTGCCTCGACCACGCCTTCGTCCGCAAGCACGTGTCGTGCCTGCTGAATCCGCGTGCAGGCCGGGAGACGGAACTGACGCTCTCCCCCACCCGGGCCGCGAAGCGTGTCGCCGTCGTCGGCGCCGGCCCCGCGGGACTGTCCGCGGCGCTCGGCCTGGCACAGCGTGGCCATTCGGTGACCCTGTTCGAAGCGGATTCGGAGATCGGCGGCCAGTTCGGCATCGCCCGCAAGATCCCCGGCAAGGAGGAGTTCGCGGAGACGATCCGGTACTACAACCGCCAGCTTCCGCTCGCCGGTGTCGACGTCCGGCTCGACAGCCGCGTCACCGCGACCGAACTGATCGGCGAGTACGACGAGGTGATCGTCGCGACCGGTGTGACGCCGCGCGTTCCGTCCATTCCGGGTATCGACCACCCGAAGGTGCTCACGTACCCGGAGGTCGTGCGGGGCGGCAAGCCCGTCGGGAAGTCGGTCGCGGTGATCGGAGCCGGCGGGATCGGCGTCGACGTCAGCGAGTTCCTCACCCACGAGCATTCCCCGACGCTCGACCTGAAGGAGTGGAAGCAGGAGTGGGGTGTCACCGAACCCGAAGCGGCGGCGGGCGCCCTCACCACACCCATTCCCGAACCGTCGCCGCGCGAGGTGTACCTGCTGCAGCGCAAGAGCGGCCGGATCGGCGCCGGACTCGCGAAGACCACGGGCTGGGTTCACCGGGCAGCGCTGAAGAACAAGGGCGTGCAGGAACTGTCCGGGGTCAACTACGAGCGCATCGACGACGACGGCCTGCACATCACGTTCGGCGCCAAACGCGAGAAGCCCCGCACCCTTGCCGTCGACAACGTGGTGATCTGCGCAGGTCAGGAATCTGTGCGTGACCTCGTCGACGAACTGACCGTCGCCGGCGTCACCACCCACGTCATCGGCGGCGCCGACGTCGCAGCCGAACTCGACGCCAAACGCGCGATCGAGCAGGGCACCCGGCTCGCCGCGCGCCTCTGACGCACTACGCTGCTGACCGTGAGCTTGCCGAACCCCACTCCCAGTGCCCGCGCCGTCGTGACCGGCGCCTCGTCCGGAATCGGCGAGGCGCTGGCCACCGATCTCGCCTCCCGGGGCCACTCCCTGATCCTCGTCGCACGCCGCGGCGAGGTGATGGAGTCACTCGCCGGGACCCTGCGCGACAAGCACGGCGTCGAGGTCGACGTGCGCGCGTGCGATCTGTCGGATCGCGACGCTCGGGCCACCCTCGTCACCGAACTGTCCGGACGAGAGATCAGCGTCCTGTGCAACAACGCGGGGATCGCCACGTTCGGCCCGGTCGCCGGACTCGATCCCGCGTACGAGCGGGCCCAGGTGGAACTCAACGCCGTTGCGGTGCACGACCTCACCCTCGCGGTGTTGCCCGGGATGCTCGAACGCAAGTCCGGCGCCATCCTCATGGTCGGCTCCGCGGCAGGCAACATGCCCATTCCCCACAACGCCACGTACGCGGCCAGCAAGGCGTTCGTCAACACCTTCTCCGAGTCGCTGCGCGGCGAACTCAAGGGGACGGGAGTGAACGTCACGCTGCTCGCACCCGGCCCGGTCCGCACCGAGGAGCCCGATCCGGCGGAGGCGTCGATCGTGGACAAGCTGGTGCCCGACTTCCTGTGGATCTCCAGCGAATACACCGCCAAGGTGTCGCTCGACGGGCTGGCCGACAACAAGATGCGCGTCGTGCCCGGCATCATCAGCAAGGCGATGTCCGTTGCCGGGCAATACAGCCCGCGCGCGGTGGTCGCCCCGATCGTCGGAACGTTCTACAAGAAGCTGGGCGGATGACCCCCGGGTGAATGTACCGGTCACCCCTGCCGAGGCGCTGAAAGGTACATTCGCCCAGCGTTTCTAGCGCCTGCGACGTTTTCCCGTCCCGAAGATGCTGCGGGAGATCTCGCGGCCGGCGGCCGACGCGGCCGAGCGGAGGAAGCTCTTCACCGCGGAGTTCCCGAGAATCTGCTCGGCCATGTTCGGCCCCTCCGGCTGAGCGGGCGGCGGTGGCGGCAGGTCGGGCAGCGGGGGCAGGTCGAGGCCCGGTTCCGTGGCCGGTGCCCCGGCGACCTTCGCCGTCAGCTTCTCGTACGCCGATTCCCGGTCGACGGTCTGCCGGTACTTCGCCGACAGCGGGCTCGACGACGCCGCCGCCGTGATCGCGTCGTTGCCGATGGCGTCCATCAGCGAGCGGGGAGGCCGAATCCTCGTCCACGCCACCGGCGTCGGCGCGCCCCGTTCCGACAGGACCGTGACGATCGCCTCACCGATGCCCAGTGAGGTGAGAGCTTTCTCGAGGTCGTAGTTCTCGGTGGTCGGGTACGTCCGTACCGTTTTCGTCAGTGCCTTCTGGTCGTCGGGGGTGAAGGCGCGCAGCGCGTGCTGGATCCGCGCGCCGAGCTGCGACAGCACCGCATTCGGGACGTCCGTCGGCAACTGGGTGCAGAAGAACACCCCCACTCCCTTGGAGCGGATGAGCTTCACGGTCTGTTCCACCTGCTGCAGGAACGCCTTCGACGCGTCCGCGAAGAGCAGGTGCGCCTCGTCGAAGATGAAGACGAGCTTGGGTTTGTCGAGATCGCCTTCCTCGGGCAACGTCTGGAACAGGTCGGCCAGCACCCACATCAGGAAAGTGGAGAACAATGCCGGGCGCGCGGCCTGGGCGCCCAACTCGAACAACGTGATCACGCCTTTGCCGTCGAGCACCCGGAGCAGGTCCTCGGTCTCGAGCTCGGGCTCCCCGAAGAACGTGTCGCCGCCGTCCGCTTCGAGATTGACGAGGGCCCTGAGGATCACGCCGGCCGTGGCCGGGGACACGCCGCCGATGCCCTTCAGATCGGCCTTGCCCTCGGCGCTGATGAGATGCGCGATGACCGATCGCAGATCCAACAGGTCGAGCAGCGCGAGCCCCTGAACGTCGGCCCAGTGGAAGATCAGCCCCAGCGTGGACTCCTGAGTCTCGTTGAGCCCGAGAACCTTGGCGAGCAGGATCGGCCCGAACGCCGTGATGGTCGCGCGGACGGGAATGCCCAGGCCTTCCGTTCCCAGCGAGAGGAATTCGACCGGGGACCCCGTCGGCCGCCACTCGTCGTCACCCGTCTCGGACGCTCGGGCCGTGATCTTGTCGCCCGCCGCACCCGGCTGTGACAGGCCCGACAGGTCGCCCTTCACGTCGGCCATCACCACGGGAACCCCTGCAGCCGACAACTGCTCGGCAATACCCTGCAGCGTCTTCGTCTTTCCCGTCCCGGTGGCGCCGGCGACGAGTCCGTGCCGGTTGACCGTCGCGAGGGGGATGCGCACCCGGGCCGCCCGATCCACGACGCCGTCGAGAACCACGGTGCCCAGCTCCAGAGCCGCACCCTCCGAGGAGTATCCGGCCGCGATGTCCGCGGCGGCACCGGAGGAGGCGGCGACGTCTGCGGGAGCACGGTTCTCCGCGGCCTCCGCGTCCCGGGCTTCCTGCTCCGCCGCCTCTGCCGCTGCCGCAGCCTCCGCCGCGATCCTGGCCGCTTCGGCGGCCGCCGCCCTCGCCGCCGCCGCCCTTTCCGCCGGGGTCGAGGTCGCGCCGCCGTCCTGCGATTGCCGGGTCATCCAAGCCCTCCTCGAATCACGCACGTCGGGAGAAAGTGTCCACCGCAGACCTTATCCCGTCACTCACGTGACTACTGTGTTCCTGGTGCAGGACAAACTTGTGTGGATCGACTGTGAAATGACCGGGCTCCGGCTCGGCACCGACAAGCTGATCGAGATCGCAGCTCTGGTCACGGACAGCGAGCTGAACGTGCTCGGTGAGGGTGTCGACATCGTCATCCACGCCGACGACGACGCGCTCGCGGCCATGCCCGACGTGGTGACCAAGATGCACGAGAACTCGGGGCTGACCGACGAGGTCCGGAAGTCCACGGTCACGCTCGCCGAGGCCGAGCAGCAGGTGCTCGCCTACATCCGCGAGCACGTGCCGGTCGCCGGGACGGCGCCGCTCGCAGGCAACTCGATCGCGACCGACCGCGGATTCATCGCCCGCGACATGCCGGACCTCGACACCTACCTGCACTACCGGATGATCGACGTCAGCTCCATCAAGGAACTGTCCCGGCGCTGGTACCCGCGGATCTACTTCGGTCAGCCCGAAAAGGGTCTCGCCCACCGCGCCCTGGCCGACATCAAGGAGTCGATCCGGGAACTGAAGTACTACCGGAAGACGGCGTTCGTGCCCGAGCCCGGACCGTCTACCAGCGACATCGCCGCAGTTGTCGAGGAACTCGGGCCCGCCTGAGATACCGATTGGCTTCTCGGGCACCGGACGCGCTAGTATCTTCCTCGCCGAAGTTACTGCCCCCGGGCGGTGCCTGAAGCACATGGTGAGTGTAGTTCAGTTGGTAGAGCACCAGGTTGTGATCCTGGCTGTCGCGGGTTCGAGTCCCGTCACTCACCCCAAACGGAAAGCCCCCGGCCTCGGCCGGGGGCTTTCCTCTTTGCGATTGGTCTGACGCCCGCCGTCAGGCGTTGGCGTTGCCCGCCTTCCAGACATCCCACGGGATGTTCCAGTCACCGAGGCCGTCCGTACCCGACAGCGTGCCGCCCAGCGTGTTCTTGACGATCACGATGTCGCCGCGCTTGGTGTTGTCGTACACCCACTTCGCGTTGGACGGGCTGAGATTCAGGCAGCCGTGGCTCGCGTTCGAGTAGCCCTGCTGCCCCACCGACCACGGCGCCGAGTGGAAGAAGATGCCGCTGTAGGACATTCGCGTGGCCCAATCGACGGGAGTCTTGTATCCCTGCGGGGAGTTGACCGGCACGCCGTAGGTGGACGAGTCCATGACGAGGTTCGCGAACCGGTCGCCGATGATGTAGACGCCGTTGTCGGTGGGTGTGTCGTCCTTACCCATCGACGTGGGCATCGTCATGATCACTTCGCCGTTGCGCTCGAACGTCACCTGCTTGGTGTTGTCGTCCGCCGTCGCGATCAGGGCGTCGCCGATGGTGAAGGCCGTGTGGACGTCCTCCTGGCCGAACAGTCCGTCACCGAGATCACGGCCGTACACGGCGACCTTGACGTCCACGGCGGTGCCGGGCGCCCAGTAGCTCTGCGGACGCCACCGCACCTCACGGTTGTTCACCCAGTAGAACGCGCCCTCGACGGGCGGATTCGTCGTGACGGTGATGCCGGCCTCCGCAGCCTTGCGGTCGGGGATGTTCTCGTCGAACTGGACCGCGATCGGCTGACCGATGCCCACCACGTCGCCTTCCGACGGCATCACGTACGGCTTGGTGACGTTGCCGGGAGCGCTGGTGGTGAACGCGGATGTCGAGGTGGTGCCCCCGCCGAGTCCGTTCGCCTTCACCTCGAGCCGGTACTCCTTGTCGTAGCCCAGCGGCTCCGTGTTGACCCAGGACAACCCGTCGGGCGCGATGGCGCCGTCGACCGTCTCGCCCTCCGGGTTGAGCATGGTGACCGCCGCCAGCGTGCCGTCGGCCACCGTCACCGTCACCGGCTGTCCGGGCGAGAATCCCACCGCACCATCGACGGCCGACGCCGTCAGCTTCGGCTTGATGAGCTCGGTGACCGGATTGGAATCGATCGGCGCCTCACCTTCCGACGTGACGCTGTCGGCACCGGAGACGGTGCACCCCGCGATCGACAATGCGAATACGAGTGATGCCGCCACAATCGTCGCCGTCTTCGAGACGGATCTCACCGATTGCGCACGCACGCGCCCGCCACGCCCCACACCCATGGATAACCCCACTTCACGTCCTCGCTCCGAATTCACGTTCAAGCCGGCACGTCCCTCGCCTTCGCGAGACGAATCAGCACGTCGAGACCGTGTGGTCTCCAATGATGCCAGCCACTGGAGACCGGTTCCAACCAAGCGCCGAGCCGCTCAATAACGTTCGAATATCAATCGTGACCAGCGGCGCTCTCGTTACGCGCCACCGTGCGGACCGGGTCGCCACGGGCAGTCGCCACCAGGCGATTTGCATTCCCGAGAAGCGACCCGCTAATGTTCTGTCTCGCAAGAGCGAGCGCCTATAGCTCAGTTGGTAGAGCAAGTGACTCTTAATCACTGGGTCCGGGGTTCGAGTCCCTGTGGGCGCACTTGCACGAAGGCCCCCATCCTCTCACGAGGATGGGGGCCTTTCTCGTGTCACCATCTCAACGCACCGCTCGGGCGGTCAGATGACGAACGGGCCGCCGGAACGTGAAGTCACTGCGAACTTCACATCCGACGGCCCGTTGTCGACGAGGGTCGTTCAGCGCAACGCTTTGCGGAGCACCAGGAGCCCTGCCACCGCACCCACGGCGATCAGTCCGTACTTGACCGCCGGCTCGTTCAGCTTCGCGATCAGCGTGCGCTTCGTGTTCTCCACGAGACGCTTCGGGTTGGTGCGGACCGTCAATTCGTCGAGAGTGCTCGCGAGCTGATTGCGCGCGTTCTCGATCTCACGCTCGATGCTCTCGGTGTCCCTGGGCACGTGTCCTCCAACTTGTTCGACTGGTTCGATCAGCGAGAGCGACGCTACCGCGACGATCCCACACTTGCGTCAACCGTAGACGAGAACTCCCGACCTGCGACTCCGTCTCCCCCGATCGCGCTTCGGGCCACGTCCACACCTTCCCGGTAGCCTGACTTCTCGTGACCGACAACAACAGACTCGCCCCCGGAGACACCGCACCCGCCTTCACGCTGCCCGACGCCGACGGCAACGACGTGTCGCTCGCCGACTACCGCGGCCGCAAGGTCGTCGTGTACTTCTACCCGGCGGCGAGCACGCCGGGCTGCACCAAACAGGCCTGCGACTTCCGCGACAACCTCGCCGACCTGAACGGCGCCGGCCTGGACGTGATCGGCATCTCCCCCGACAAGCCGGCGAAGCTGGCCAAGTTCCGCGACAACGAGGGACTGACGTTCCCCCTCCTGTCCGATCCCGACAAGGCCACACTCGAGGCGTGGGGCGCATTCGGCGAGAAGAAGATGTACGGCAAGACGGTGCAGGGTGTCATCCGCTCCACGTTCCTCGTCGACGAGGACGGGAAGATCGAAGTGGCCCAGTACAACGTCCGCGCCACCGGCCACGTCGCGAAACTGCGCCGGGACCTGTCCGTCTGATCCACGCGACGGGCGGCTGCATCGTCAGCCGCCCGCGACCCATCCGAAACGGTCCGTGGCCTGCTGTCGGGCACACACGCCGACGCCACGGCACTGCCCGCGGCGTTGTGGTGGGTCGGAATCTCAGCGAGCGGCCACTTGTGGCCGATCACATCGGTCACGCCCGAAACGGCGCGACGAGTCTCCTCGCCCAGGTGAAACCCGACGCGTCACCGGGAGGGATCTTCGGAATCCGGACGAAAGACGGATAGCCTTGGGCGGTGGAGTCTTCAGTCAGCAAGCAAGCGCCGCGCCGAGTGGACCCGGCGTTGGAGCTGCAGTCGGACCCGCAGGAACTCCTGCCCCGCAGACGGCCGACCCAGGAACGTAGTCGCCGGAAGTTCGACGCGCTGCTCACGGCATCGCGGGAGTTGCTGGTGGACGTGGGATTCGAATCGTTCACGTGCGAGGAGGTCGCCGCACGCGCGGACGTCCCGATCGGCACCCTCTACCAGTTCTTCGCGAACAAGTACGTGATCGTCTGCGAACTCAACCGGCAGGACCTCGTCGGAGTCCAGCACGAGATCGCCCAGTTCAACGG
Source organism: Rhodococcus sp. A14 (assembly GCF_011603105.1). Lineage (NCBI taxonomy): Bacteria > Bacillati > Actinomycetota > Actinomycetes > Mycobacteriales > Nocardiaceae > Rhodococcus > Rhodococcus sp. A14. The sequence goes on from NZ_JAAOQS010000027.1 coordinate 37,715, forward strand.
TGAGGTCCCGTCCCTCGACTGGCTGCGGTTCCTCAATTCCTTCGTCGACCACATGGCGGGCCTGTGGACGTCCGACCCGTCGAGGCGCGAGGTGTGGCTGGCGATGCAGTCGACGCCGTCGACGCGCGCCACCGGTGCCATCCACGAGAAGGCGTTCGCGGAGCAGGTGTCACGGATGCTCGCGCCGCTCACCCCGCAGACATCGCGGGAGCGGCGCACGATGATGGCCGAGGTGCTCGTCCACGTCGTGTACTCGATGCTCAACTTCTCCGTGCAGGACAATCAGAGCCACGCGGACGCCGTCGCCGAACTCAAACGGCTGATGGTGGCATACCTGTTGGTCGCGGAGAAGGAATCGCGCTCCACCTAGGCGCTACGCGCCTGTGCGCCCTTCCGGTTGCCGGAGCTACCAGAAAGGCGCACGGGCGCCGAAGGCGCCTACAGCGACTCGATGACGGCGAACGCGCCCGCCATGTCTCCGTCGTGTGTGAGGGAGATGTGAATCTTCACGTCGGTCAGATGCTTGGCGACGTCTCCGCGTAAGCGGATACTCGGTCGCCCCCACGCATCCGTCACCACCTCGATCAGGTGGTGGATCATCTCGGGCAGCACCGGCGGGCTGGCGAAGAGAGACGTGGACCAGGCCTTGATCACTGCCTCCTTCGCAGCCCACCGGGCGGCGAAATGTCTAGCCGGATCGGAGCTCCGGGTCACGGCGTCCCGACGCTCGCCCGGTGTGAAGTTGTCGAGCATGGCCGTCCCTGGCCGGTCCAGCTGCTCGGCGAACTCCGACACCGTCACGAGATCGAAGCCGATCCCCAGAACTCCCATCCGTCGTTCCTACTTGCAGCCGGGCAGACCCGAGCTGTACACGTCGTCCGCTCCGAGGCGCGCGGCCTCGGTGAGCAGGACGTCCGCCTCGAGCTGACGGGACGCTGCGGCCGGGACGCTGTCGCCGCCGAAGCGACGATCCGCCGGACGCTCGTACAGGCTGCCGCCGCCGACCATGGCCTTCGCCAGTCGACGCTGACCCTCGACGGTGCGCTTGCGTGCCTGCTCGAGGTACGCCTCACGCTTGTCGGCCGGGATGGCCTCGACGAACGCCTGCGAGTGCACGACCGCGACCATGCCGGACACGTGCCCGAAGCCGAGGCTGGTCAGCAGACCGGCCTTCAGCGCGAACTGCTCGCCGAAGCGGAGCGGCTCCCGAGCCCACACGAGGTGTTCGAACTCGGCCATCTTCTCGTCGACGCAGTCGAGGCTGCGGTTCGGCGGAACGATGCCCTGGTCGAGCACCTGGCAGAGACCGATCAGCTGGAACGCGGCGGCACCACCCTTGGCGTGTCCGGTGAGGCTCTTCTGCGAGACCACGAACAGCGGTGCACCTTCGCTGCGGCCGAGTGCCCCGGCGAGGCGCTCGTGCAGCTCCGCCTCGTTGGGATCGTTGGCCGCGGTGGACGTGTCGTGCTTGGAGATCACCGAGATGTCGTCGGCACTGACACCGAGCTTGCCGAGGGACTGGGCGAGCTGCGAATCCGCTCCCCCACGACCCGCGCCGAGCGCACCGATTCCGGGAGCCGGGATCGACGTGTGGACACCGTCCGCGAACGAGCCGGCGTAGGCGACCACACCGAGGACGGGCAGGCCCATCTCGAGTGCCAGGTCACCGCGGGCCAGCAGGATCGTGCCACCACCCTGCGACTCGACGAACCCGCCGCGACGACGGTCGTTGGCCCGGGAGAATCGACGGTCGTCGATGCCCTTGGCCCGCATGTCGTCGGTCTTGGCCGTGGCGGACATGTCACCGAATCCGATGATGCCCTCCGCGCTGAGGTCGTCGAACCCGCCGGCGACCACGAGCTGGGCCTTGCCGAGCTTGATCTTGTCGACGCCCTCTTCGACGGACACCGCGGCCGTGGCGCACGCCGCAACCGGGTGGACCATGGCGCCGTAACCGCCGACGTAGGACTGGACCACGTGCGCCGCAATCACATTCGGCAAGGCTTCCTGCAGGATGTCGTTCGGCCGGTTCTCGCCGAGCAGCGTGTCGATGTACAGCGACCTCATGGAGGTCATGCCGCCCATGCCGGTGCCCTGGGTGTTGGCGACCAGCGAGGGGTGCACCCACCGCAGCAGTTCGCTGGGCGTGAACCCACCGGTGAGGAACGCGTCCACCGTGGCGACGATGTTCCACAGGCCCACGCGGTCGACGGAGTCGGCCATGTCGGCGGGGATGCCCCACTTGGTGACGTCGAATCCGGTCGGGATCTGACCACCCACGCTGCGCGTGAGCTTCATCTTGCGGGGGACGCGGATCTCGGTGCCCGCACGGCGGGTGACCTGCCAGTCACCGCTGTCCGGGACCGGCGTCGCGACCGTGTTCTCCGGGTCGGCCTCGACGAAGGCCAGTGCCTCCGCCTCGGTGCTGACCACGAAGCTCAGGTCCTTGTCGAGGAAGACCGACGTGAGGAGCGGTGCGGTGTTCTCGACCATGGCGCCGTCGTCCGCGTAGCGGCGGATGCCGCAGCGCTCGACGACTGCGTCGTGGTACTTGTCCGCGATCTCGGCCTCCGGAACCAGTTCCCCGGTCTCGGCGTCGTACCAGCCTGCGGACGGCGTGGTCTCCCACACGACGAGTCCGGTGTTCCAGGCGAGTTCGAGAACGCCTGCCGCCGAAAGCTCTTCGTCGACCTCCATCTCGAAGCGGGTACGCGAGGAACCGAACGGTCCGAGCTCACCGGCGCCGACGATGACGACGAGGTCCTCCGGAGCCGCGGTGACGCCGGACCAGGCCGGTGCCACCGACGCGGAGACCCGCGGCGGGGCGGGGAGAGCCGCGATGGTGTCGAGCTCGTCCGCATCTGCGTCGGCCTCGGCGGCTGCGGTCGCAGCTTCCTGAGCCTGCTTCGCCAGCGCGGGCAGGTCCAGGTTCGCCTGGGCGAGCCCACCGGTCAGATCGGCCGCGAGCGGCTCGGTGGAGGCGAGGCGACGTGCCTCGGGCTCGCACCACTGCAGCAGCTCGGTGGCCATTTCCTGGGTGGACCAGGTACGGACTCCGGCACCCTCGACGGCCTCGACCAGCGGGTCGTTGCCGCCCATGAGGCCGGTTCCGCGGACCCAGCCGATGAGAGCGTGCACCAGGGTGACGCGCTCGGCCCAGTTGCGCTCGGCCTTCCAGCGGCCGACCACTGCGTCCAGCGCGGCCTTGGCCTCGCCGTACGCACCGTCGCCACCGAACAGGCCGCGGTTCGGGGAACCGGGCAGGACCACGTGCAGGTGGGTGTCGACGTCACGGTCGTAACCGATCTTCGACAGTCCGCCGATCAGGCGCTCCACCGACCAGAGGAGAACGCGCATCTCCATTTCGGCGCGGGCGCCGGCGTCGGCGAGGTCGCCTGCCACGCGGGGCGCGGCGAACGGGAACAGCAGCGTCGGGGTGACCGCTTCCTTGACGAGCTTCTTCGATCCACCGGCCGTCTCGTACTGGGCTTCACCGATCCACTCGATGAGCGCGTCGATGTCCGTGTAGGACGCCATGTTCGCGGGGACCACCCACAGGGCGGCACCGGCGCGAGCAGTGCGGCGGTAGAGGTCGCGGTAGAAGCCGAGACGCTTGTCGTCGAGACGCGAGGTGGTCACGAAGACCGTCGCGCCGCCGGCGAGGAGCTTGCCTGCGACCGAGGCCGCGATGGAGCCCTTGCTGGCACCGGTGACGACGGCGACCTGGTCTGCCCATTCCGGGGTCTCGTCGGTGACGACGGCTGCCGCCTCCGCGATGCGTCCGTACTTCTCGGCCAGGGCCGTGCGACCCTCGTCGGTTGCGCGGGCCTGCCACCATGCGGCCTGCGCCGCAACGGACTTGCCTGCACCGGCGAAGCCTTCGATCTCGAGAGACTCCACGCCTGCCGCGTCGATCCACAGACGAGCGAGGTCCTCACGTGCGCTGGCCCAACGGTCGTCGAGCAGGACCGCCCGCTTGGCGTCGAACGCCGGAGCGACCAGGCGCGGCCAGTCGGAGCCGAGTTCCGCCGACACGAGGTCGACGAGTTCGGTGTCGGTCGGTTGCGCTGCCGTCGCAGTGTCGCCTGCGAAGCCGAGCTGCTCGAGCACGAGGCGGGCGGCCGAGGCCAGCACGCCGTCGCGGCCCGTGATGTGCTCGGTGAACTCGCCCAGTGCCGCGGCGTCGACGGTGCCACCGGCTCCGCCACCCGAGGACGGGAGGGAGACGCTGATCCCGCGGCGCGAGGCCACTGCGGCCACTGCGCTGTCGATGACGGCGTCGACTGCGGCGCCGTCGGCGAGACCGCCGCCGGCCAGGCCGCCGAGGTCACCACCACGGATGCTGGAACCGTCGCGGGTTCCGAGCGCCACCTCGGCGGTGACGTGGTAGGCCCAGCCGTCGCCGAGTTCCCAGACCTTCTTCACACGGTCTGCGATGGCCGCCGGGCGACGACCCGAGGGGCCGAAGACCTTGCGGAGGTGATCGTTGATCGAGTCGGACAGCACCGGGCCGAACGGCTTGTACGTGCGGGCCAGGGAGTCGACCGTGCCGGCGAGCGAACCCATGTCGGCGTCAGCGGCACCGTCGATCGCGCCGAGCGAGAGCTCGGAGCCGAGGTCGACGAGCAGCTGGTTACGCCGCGAGGACACGCCGTCGCACAGCGCCTCGATCGTGTCGACGGGGCCGACCTGATCGGGACGGAGCTTGGTCCACAGGCTGATCAGGACCTTGGTGGCGTCGGCGGCCTTGAACGCGATGTCGTCGGGACGCGGTCCGCCGGACGGTGCAGCGGCCGGGGCCGGGGCGGCGGCGGGTGCGGCCGATGCGGCGGGCGCCTCGGCTGCGGGTGCTGCGGGCTCGTCGTCCTCGACCGGCGCCGGATCGACGTCGGTGGAGTACACGATGGACGCTTCACGCTCGATGTTGAGGACCTCGACCGGGTAGCCGAAGCGGCCCGGCAGCTTCAGGGTCTGCGACGCGAGGTTCGCGACGGTCGGGACGGAGCCCAGACCGATCTCCACGAACCGCTCGACACCCAGTCCACCCTCGGACTCGTCGGCGAACAGCAGGTCCTGCGTCTCGATCCAGCGCACCGGGCTGGCGAACTGCCAGGCCAGGAGCTCGGTGAGGACCACGCGGGTGAGCTGGACCGGCTTCTTCGCCCAGGAGTCGAAGTCCTTCAGCACCTTGTCGAGGGGCTTCGACGGCACCAGGTCGGCGATCTCCTGCACGAACTCCTTCTTCAGGGAGAACGGCTTGGGGACCAGGTTCGGGATGTAACGCCCGATCAGGATGGCCGGGTCGATGTCCTGCGGAAGCAGTTCCTCGAGACGTCCGCGGAAGTCGTCGACGCCGCCGCGGAGCACCGTCGAGTGGAACGGGACGTCGATGCCCGGGACCATGATGTACGCGCGCTTGCCACCGAAAGCCTCACGGCGGATGTCGATTTCGACCTCCAGCGCGTTGAGTCCGGCGACCGTACCGGCGATGGCGTACTGCGAGCCACGCAAGTTCAGGTTCACGATCTGCAGGAACTCACCGGTCGCCTCGGCGACACAGGCGACGAACGCCTCGACGTCGTCGTCGGCCAGACCGATCTGCGACGGGCGGATGGCAGCCATCCGGTAGTCGGAGCGGCCGGCCTCGTCGCGGGGTACGAGTGCGTGCATCGCGGAGCCACGCTGGAAGACCACCTCGAGAACGGCTTCGAGAGGCAGCACACCGGCGACGGCGGCGAGGGCGTTGTACTCACCGACCGAGTGGCCTGCGAGCAGGGCACCCTCGACGAAGGCACCGGATTCGCGGAGCTCGGCAACCTGAGCCACACCGAGCGTCGCCATCGCGACCTGGGTGAACTGGGTCAGGTGCAGAACACCGTCCGGGTGCTTGTGCTCGACACCGCGGGCCTTGACGACCGTCGGGTTGTCGCGGACCACGGCGAGGATCGAGAAGCCGAGGGCCTTGCGGGTGTGCTTGTCGGCGCGGTCCCAGATCTCACGGGCGGCCTTGGAGCGGGCGCGGGCGTCGAGGCCCATGCCGGGACGCTGGATGCCCTGTCCGGGGAACGCGTAGACGGTCTTCGGGGCGGCGGTGCGACCCGTTGCGACCATCACCAGTTCACCGTCGATGCGGCAACCGACCTCGACGATCTCGGCGCCACGGTCCACCGCGATGCGGTCGACGCGGACGTCGATCTCGGCGCCCGGGCGAACCATGCCCAGGAAGCGTGCGGTCCAGGCGGTGAGGCGACGCGGCGGCGTCTTGGTCTCGGCCGGATCCACGGCGGTGACGACCTGCTGGGCGGCGGCGGAGAGCCACATGCCGTGCACGATCGGGCTGCCGAGGCCGGCGAGCAGTGCCGCGTTGTCGGAGGTGTGGATCGGGTTGTGGTCGCCCGACACCTGGGCGAAGGAGCCCATGTTGCGGGGAGCGACGATCGTGGTGTCGCGGCGACGACGACGCGGGGTGTCGACGGCCTCGTCACTCAGCGAGCCACCGGCGCGGGCCGGGTCGGTCAGTTCGCCCTTGCCGGTGCGGCCGCGGATCGCGAAGCGCTCCGACAGGGTGACGACGGCAGGCGCGTCCAGGCCCTCGCCGAGCATGGCGCCGACCTCGACCTTGACCTCGACGACGCGGCCCAGGTCGGTGTCGAGAACCGAGGCGACCTCGGCCTTGACGACGAGAATGCTGGTCTCCGAAGGCAGTTCGCCGACGAAATCGACGCTGTGGTCCAGGTGGACCAGGTCGAGCATGCCCTCGATGACGGACAGCGAGTCCTCGGTCTTGGCAGCACCGAGCACGGCGAACACGGCCGGCCAGCAAGCACCGACGACCACGTCCGGGACGGCCTTGCCGCTGACGCTCAGCGTCGTGGGCAGACCCGAGCCGGTGACACCGGCATGGTCGGCGACCAGGTCGGGCGTCCAGGCGAGGTTGAGGCGTGCGACACCGTTCTTGACGGCGGGCAGTTCCTGACCGGCCGCGACCGCGAGGAGTGCGGTCATCGACTTCTCGGCGTCGGCCTCGGTGACCACGGGAGCGCCACCGTCCGCGACGGACGCGGGAACGGTGATGGTGATCTGGACGGACTTGGCTGCCACCAGCGGGACGGTGAGGAGCACCTGCTGGTCGTCGATGACGGACAGCTCGGCACCGGTGGTCTCGTGCACCGCGAGGGTGTCGGACTCGATCGACCACTTGTCGAGGTCACCGAGCCGGCGAACCGGGTTCAGCGTCAGGCGCGAGGCCCACTGGATGTCGGGAGCCGACAGCACGGTGTCGAGGAGGCCGCGGGCGATGTCCGCGTGACGGCGTGCGGGCAGCGACAGCGGCGCGACACCGGCCGTGACCAGCTCGTCGTACGTGGCCTTCTCGAAGCGGTCCAGCAGCTCGCCGACAGGCTCGTCGACGCGCGTGATGCCGGCGACGGCGACGGTGCCGGGGATGACGCAGACCTGGTCGGCCGTGTAGCGAGGATCGTGTGCCTGCCACAGCGAGTCGGAACGCCACCAGCGGCGGACGTCACCGTCGACGACGGGCACGAAGTTGACCGGCTTGCCGGGGGTCTTGCACAGCGAGACGAAGAAGGAGACGTCCGCGGGGTGCAGAACCGTGGTGGCGTAGTCGGGGTACTGCGCCTGCAGGGCGCAGACGGCCGCCTCGGGACGCTCGAGAATCGCGTCGTCGGCGAACAGGGTGGGGATGGGGCCACGATCGACCGGGTGCAGACGCGACTCGGTGCGCTGCAGCATCTCGCCGAAGCGCGCACGCCAGGTGATGTCGAGCCACGGGCTCGAGGTGGCCTCGGTGATGGCGTCCTGGAGGTCGGTGCCGCAGTCGAATGCCTTCGCCGCGTCGATGCCGACGGCCAGCTCGAGGTAGCGGCGCAGCCACTGCTCGTACGTCATGGTCGCGACGTCGCCGAAGTACGGCTTCGCCGTGATGTTCAGTGCCTCGATGATCTCGTCGCGACGCTCGGCGACGGCGTCGGCGTCTCCGGCGACCTCGTCGAGCAGACGGCCGGTGCGGGACGCTGCGTTGTCGATCTCGTGGATGTCGGCGCCGAGCTGGCTGCGGCCGGAGGCCATGCCGCCCTCGGCGGTGCCTGCTCCGACCCAGTCCGGAGTACCGGGGGTGTCGACGAGGAGCTGCTTCACCTCGGCAGAGGTGGTCGCCTCGAGGGTGGCCATGGCGGCGGTACCGACCAGGATGCCGTCCAGCGGCATGGCCGGGAAGCCGTGTGCAACGGACCAGCGGCCGGTCAGGTAGTCGGCAGCCCGCTCGGGCGTGCCGATGCCGCCACCGACGCACAGGACCAGGTTCGGCCGGGTACGCAGCTCGGCGTAGGTGTCGAGGAGCAGGTCGTCCAGGTCTTCCCACGAGTGGTGGCCGCCGGCGCGGCCGCCCTCGATGTGGGCGATGACGGGGAACGAGGGAACCTCGTTGGCGATGCGGATGACCGAGCGGATCTGCGCGACCGTGCCCGGCTTGAACGCGACGTAGCTGAAGCCGGCATCGGTGAGGTCGCCGATGATCGAGACGGCGTCCTCGAGCTCGGGGATACCGGCGGTGACGACGACACCGTCGAACGGGGCGCCCGCGGCGCGGGCCTTCGGCACGAGGCGCTTGCCACCGACGTGGAGCTTCCACAGGTAGGGGTCGAGGAACATCGAGTTGAACTGCACAGCGCGGCCCGGCTCGAGCAGCCCGGTGAGCTTCTCGACGTTGTCGGCGAAGATCTGCTCGGTGACCTGGCCACCGCCGGCGAGCTCGGCCCAGTGGCCTGCGTTGGCTGCTGCGGCGACGATCTTCGGGTCGACCGTGGTCGGGGTCATACCGGCGAGCAGGATCGGCGAACGACCGGTCAGCTTCGTGAACGCGGTCTCGACGCCGATGCGACCGCCCGGCAGCGACACCGGCTTCGGGAGGAACTCGGTCCACGCGGCGGGAACCTCGGGGGTTGCGCCCGGCGTGAGCAGGTTGCGGTGACCGCCACGGGTCGCGGCGGCAACGATGCCGACGCCCTGGCCGCGGACACTGGCCGACGTCATGCGGGTGAGGAGGTCACCGGGTCCGAGGTCGAGGATCCACGCGGCACCGGCTTCGAGGGTGCTGTCGACGGCAGCAACCCAGTCGACGGGATCGACCAGGCAGGCGCTCGTGAGAGCGCGGGCCTTCTCCTCGTCGAGACCGCAGCGCACAGCCCACTGGCCGACGATGTCGATCGTCTCCGCGAGTGCGGGGTGGTGGAAGCCGATCTCGACCGCGAGGGGCTCGAAGACAGGCGCGAAGATGGAGCCGCCACGCTTCTTGGCGTCGCGCTCACGGGCCTCGTCGGCCTCGATCTGCTCGCACCGCTGCTGAACGCGTGCCAGCTGGGCGGGCGGGCCGGACAGCACGACACGGCGACGGGCGTTACGGATGCCGAGGACGGCTGCACGCTCGGGCTCGAGGCCCTCGGCGAGCTCCTCGACGATCTGACGCAGTCGTTCCGGGTCGACGTTCGATACAGCGAGCATCGGGGTGGAGTCGGCGGCGGCGATCACTCCGCGACGACGGCCGACGAGGCCGGCAGCCGCACCGATGAGCTGAGCGAGGGCGAGGAGTTCGCCGTCCTTCTGACCCGAGGAGGCAACGGCCTCCGCGGCGAGGAGCCCCTGGGAGTGGCCGATCACCGACACGGGAGCCGTAACCGCGGGATCGAGGCCCTGAGCAGCCAGCGCACGCAGCGCTGCGATCTGGGTGAGGAAGACGCCGGGGAGAGACACCGCCGCCGAGGTGAGGGCTGCCGCGGAGGGACCGGCCGCCTGGGCGCCGTCCTCTTCGTCGGCGAGTTCCTGCTCGAGGATCCAGGCGATGGGGTCGAATCCGACCGGGCGCACGACGAGGAGTTCCTGCGCCACGGGGGCCAGGTAGTCGGCCGCGTCGTTGACGATCGTGGTGAGTGCCGGCTCGAGTCCGTTGTCGCGGCTCAGTTCCTCCAGCGAGCTCAGCCAGGGCGCGCCCTGACCACCGAAGGCGAGCGCGTACGGCTCACCTCCGAGCAGACGATCCACGAGGGTGCCCTTGCTCGACGACCGAGTGTCGTCCCGGTCTACGCCGATGCGCCGCGAACCCTTCGAGTTTTTTCCGTTTCCTGCGGGTGTCGTGTCGTCAATCGTCACGCGTATGTCCTCTCCTGGTCCCCTCTGGGGGGAGGTGGGGATAGTGTCTGCCGCCCTCGGCATCGTGTGCCAGCTGTATCGGCTCTGATCAGCTCTTCCGGGCTGTTCAAGGTTGACACAGAATCATGAGGATTTCCTCACGTTCACGAGCCGTCGTGGTGTCACAGCCGTGCATCGGAGAAATATCCCGTGATGTCCCTCACAGATCTCCCGTGAAGTGACCGGCGAGTAGAACGCGTCCGTGCTGGACGAGGGCGGTGCAAGGACGTCCAAGAACCTGAGGAAAGCCTCATATTAATCGTTATCAATCTGTTACCACCTTGACGAAGTCCCAGGTTCATGCAGGTCTGCGTCCTCGAATCCGGGTCCGCGACCAGCGAAAGCGAACCTGTCGGACCCTCGCACTAATGTTCGAATCCAGGAACTGCCGACAGCCATTCTCCGGGGGGAAGAAATGAGCACAGCCCACGTCCGCGCCCTACTCGATCACGTCGCCGCCGAACTGCCACGAGAGCCGTGGCCGCACTGGACGGAGGGCTGGCCGCGCGAGATCGAAGCCGGGCTCCTCGATGCCGCGTTCTCCGCCCGCGCCACCTACGGAACGCCTACCACGGGGGTCCGCGCCGTCATCACCCGCTGGCGCGATCACCGGGCCGGACCCCTCGACGACCTCACGGCACTCGCTGCGCACGCCGATGAACCCGAAGACCTCCTGGCCGTCCTGAACAACAGGCAGCGAGTACCGGGGAACTACACCACCAAGGCCGAGGCCGTCGCCTCGGCGGCACGCTCGCTCGCCGAGCTGGGCTGCACCACCTCGGCGGATCTCCGCGACGACGAGGCACAGCGGAACGCGATCGTCGGGGTGCCCGGGTTCGGTATCGCCACCTGGGAGTGCTTCGCCATGCAACTCGGCGTCCGCACCACCGAATCTCACCAATTGGTGTGCGATTTCCTCGGCGAGGCACTCGATCTCGAAGCACCCCCATCGACTGCAGACGCCGAATACCTCGTCGCCGCAGCAGCAGCACGGCTCGAGATCACACCTACCACCTTCACCCACGCCGTCTGGCGGTACCAGCGCGCGCAGCGACGGGTGGCGGGTGCGAGATGAAGTACACGCGGGAAGTACTCGAGCAGGCGGTCGCAGAATCGACGAGCTACGCCGGCGTCATGCGCTACCTCGGACTGAAGCCCGCGGGTGGGACACACGCGCACCTGAGTCGGCAGATCAAGAAGTTCGGGATCGATACGACGCACTTCACGGGGAGTGCACACACCAAGGGCAAGCGGGCTCGCAATCGCATGTCGTGGGAGGAGATTCTGGTGAAACGACCACCAGGTAGCGCACGCGTGAAACCACATCTGTTGCGCCGTGCCCTGATCGAGGCCGGAGTCGAATACAAATGCGTTCTCTGCGGCCTCGGTGACGACTGGTGCGGACTCCCACTGATCCTGCACGTGGACCACATACGGGGTGACCCGTCGGACTCCCGCTTGGAGCAAGTTCGATTCCTGTGCCCCAACTGCCACAGCCAGACTGCGACGTGGGCCGGGCGAAGGAGCGGGAACGGAGGCGAGCACACCGGCTGACGCGTGTGCGCCAGAGTGTCGCTCACATGGCGTAGTCTGTGCTTCGCGCGCGAGTGGCGGAAGGGTAGACGCGTCAGGTTTAGGTCCTGGTGTCTGAAAGGACGTGGGGGTTCGAATCCCCCCTCGCGCACTTCTCGGGTTCTTTGCCAATTTTTCGGCGGCCCTGTTTCGCTTAGATTTACGGCTTGTCGGGCGCTGCGGCGGCTGTGACCGCCGCCATAGCGGCAACCTCTCCTAGCAGCGCATTCAGCGATTCAGGTACCGTCGTTACGTGTCCGGTAACCGTAAGCAACGCCGCCCCGCGCTGATCCTGTTGGTGGTCGTCGGGGCTGTCGGGTGCCTCGCACTCGGCTGGTGGCAGTGGACACGTTTCGAAGCCGTGGGCGGGACCGGCCAGAATCTCGGATACGCGTTCCAGTGGCCGCTGTTCGCGGCGTTCCTCGTCTACGCCTATCGGCGATTCGTGCAGCTCGAGGACGCCGAACCGGCTGACCCCGCCGACGTCCCGGATGCTCCCACCGAACTGCGGGAGATCCCGGCAGACGTCCTGCCCCCTCGTCCCTCGGTGGCCGAGGACGACGATCCGGACGACCTCGAGAGCCGGCAGATTTCGCAGTACAACCAGTACCTCGCCGAGCTGTCCGCTCGCGAGACCGATAGGAGCACCACGTGAGCACGGGCCAAGACGAGACGACTGCCGGTTCGGTCGCAGACACCGCGAAGCAGAAGAAGATCGCCCCCGCGCTCCTGCGCTACCGCGTCCTCGCCTACGCCACCGGTGTGTGGCTGCTGGTACTCACCGCTGAGATGGTGGCCAAGTACATCTTCAAGGTCGACAACCTGCCCACCTGGATCGCCGTCGTCCACGGCTGGGTGTACTTCGTCTACCTGTTGGTGACGCTCGACCTGGCGGTCAAGGTGCGCTGGCCCGCGGGCCGGACGGTCGGGACGCTCCTCGCGGGCACCATTCCGTTCCTGTCGTTCTACGTGGAGCACCAGCGGACCAAGCAGGTCCGCCGCGACTTCGGTCTCTGATCGAACCGGTCGGCTTCCTCACATGATGACCGGCTGCCCGGTGATCATCGCGATCACGTAGGTCAGCCAGCCGAGCGGCGTCTGCGGCACCATCATCGGCGACATGCGAACCTCCTCCCGTGAAGCGTAGCGAGTGTCAGCGCCCGGTGAGCGCCGCCAGGGCGGGGACGAGCTGAACGAGTGCCCGCCCCCGGTGCGAGGACGCGTCCTTCTCCTCCGGTGACAGCTGGGCGGCCGATCGGGTGTCCCCGTCGGGCACGAAGACCGGGTCGTAGCCGAACCCGCCGTCGCCGACGGGCTCGCGGGCGATGCTCCCCCGCCATTCGCCGCGAACCACCGATTCCTCGCCGCCGGGCACCACGAGCGCGCACGCCGAGACGAACGCCGCCCCCCGGCGGTCGTCGGGCACGTCGCCGAGCTGAGCCAGGACCAGGGCGGTGTTCGCGGGATCGTTTCCGTGCGTGCCCGACCAGCGTGCGGACAACATTCCGGGCATGCCGTTCAGTGCGTCCACCTCGATTCCGGAATCGTCTGCGACACAGGGCAATCCGGTTGCGGCGGCACCGTCGCGCGCTTTCGCCAGGGCGTTCTCCTCGAACGTCGCACCCGTTTCGGGGGCCTCGGGGTATTCGGGTACGGCATCGAGTCCGACCAGTTCGATTCCGTCGACACCGGCTGCCGCGAGCACGCGATGCAGTTCCCGGAGTTTCTTCGCGTTGCGGCTGGCCACCAGCACTCGTGTGGTTTCCGGCACCGATCTAGCTCCCGAACTTCTTCTTCGACGTCTCCGGGATCTTCGGCTCCGGAAGCACACCGGGGTAGGGCAGTTCGAGTGCGGCCTTCTGGATCTCGAACAGTTGCTCGCACCCTGTGAGCGCGGAATCCAGCAGTTTGTCGAGCGTGCTCCGCGGGAACGTCGCGCCCTCGCCGGTGCCCTGGATCTCGACGAGAGTGCCGGTGTCGGTGGCGACTACGTTCATGTCGACCTCGGCGCGCGAGTCCTCCTCGTACGGCAGGTCGAGGCGCACACGGCCGTCGACGACGCCCACACTCACCGCGGCGATGCCGCAGGAGATCGGCTGGGGGTCCGCGAGACGGCCGGCGGCGCGGAGATAGGTCACCGCGTCGACGAGGGCCACATAGGCGCCGGTGATGGCGGCGGTGCGGGTTCCGCCGTCGGCCTGCAGCACGTCGCAGTCGAGGGCGATGGTGTTCTCACCGATGGCGGCGAGGTCGATGCAGGCGCGGAGGGAGCGTCCGACCAGCCGGCTGATCTCCTGGGTTCGTCCACCGACCTTGCCCTTGACGGACTCTCGGCCGCTGCGGGTGTGGGTGGCGGCGGGCAGCATGGCGTACTCGGCCGTCAGCCAGCCGAGTCCGGAGCCCTGACGCCAGCGGGGAACACCGTCCTCGACGCTGGCTGTGCACATCACCCTGGTGTTTCCGAATTCCACCAGCACCGATCCCGCGGGATGAGTGGTGAAACCGCGGGTGATCTTGACCTCGCGGAGTTCGTCGTCCGCCCTACCGTCTTCTCGTGTGGTCACGGCAGAGAGCCTAGTCGCCCCGGTGCGGGGGGCGGGCACACGGCTTCAGACGGTGTAGACGCCGCCCGCGGACACCGCGTGCACGGGGCCGGAGAATTCGGCCTTGGCCTCGGCGATGACGTCTTCGCGCGACGTCCACGGCGGTATGTGGGTGAGCAGCAGTTCGCCGACACCGGCGCGGTGTGCGACCTGACCGGCCTCGGTGCCCGAGAGGTGGATCCCTTCGGGCCGATCCGGGCTGTGTGTCCACGACGCCTCGGCGAGCAGTACGTCGGCCGCGCGGGCGAGGTCGATCACTTCTTCGCACATGCCGGTGTCGCCGGTGTACACGAGGGTGCGCCCGGCACCGTTGGTCACACGGAACCCGTACGCCTCGGGCGGGTGGTTGACCCGGCGCGCGGTGATGGTGAGGTCGCCGAACGTGACCGGTTCGCCGTCGATCCAGTGACGCAGGTCGATCGTGTCGGAGATGTCGTCGATGTCGCCGCCGCACTCCGCGGACGCGACGCCGATCCGGCGGGCGGTGTCGGACGGGCCGTAGACGCGTGCGCGCCCCTTCGGCGGGTGAGGATGATAGCGACGCCAGACGAGCAGTCCGGGGAGGTCCAGGCAGTGGTCCGCGTGCAGGTGGCTGAGCAGGACGGAGACCTCGCCGGGATCGGCGAACCGCTGGAGCGCCCCGAGGACACCGGGTCCGAAGTCGAGTACCAGCGGCGGTGTGTCCGGCGCTGTCAACAGATAACCCGATGCAGGTGAGTCTGGTCCGGAGACGCTCCCTGAACACCCCAGGACGGTAATGCGCATACCCGCCATGCTGCCACGACGACCCGTTTCGGAAAAAGCTTCCGACCGAATTGGCGCGTCGACCTCACAACCGATGGGGAACTGTGACCTGATCGCACGCGTCGGGGGCTTGCGCCGACCGGGCCGGGGCGATCACCCGAACGATTGTGGCCCCACTGCTTTCCGGGCCCGCTGTTTCCTGGCGTCCGCGGAGAGCAGCCAGGCGGCGACGACACCGCCGACGGCGCCGAACAGATGTCCCTGCCAGGACACACCGGGAGCGCTGGGCAGCACACCCCACAGCAGGCTGCCGTAGACGACGAACACCACCACACCGACGAGGATCTGACCGAGGCTGCGGGCGAAGATTCCCCGGACCAGCAGGTAGGCGAGCCAGCCGAAAATCAGGACGGAGGCGCCGATGTGGTTGGAATAGGATCCGCCGGTCAACCAGGTGCCCAGACCTCCGACCACCCAGACGATCCCGGTGGCGGCGAGGCCGCGGGCGATGCCCGACAGCAGCACGAGGAACCCGAGGACCAGCAGCGGGACGGTGTTCGCGAACAGGTGCGCCCAGTCGTCGTGCAGGACCGGGGCGAACAGAATCCCCCGGAGCCCGTCGACGGAGCGCGGCCCGACGCCGTTCTCTTCGAGTCGCTCGTCGGACGCCACGTCGACGATCTCGATGACGTACAGCAGCATCGTGAAGGTGCCGATGAGGATTGCGGACTGCAGCCACAGCGGCTTCGACTTCGACGCGGGCGCCGGCTTCGCGCCGCCCCTGGGCACCGGCGAGTCGAATCGCGAGGAGTCGAACGACGAAGTCACGATCCACACACCCCTGTCGTCATGCCCACAACTGCCCTTCCAGTGCTTCTTCTGCTTCCTCGACCGTACCGCCGTATGCGCCGGTCGACAGATATTTCCATCCGCCGTCGGCGACGATGAACGCGATGTTCGCCGCGCGTTCGGCCTTGACGGCCTTGCGCGCCACCCCCAGCGCGGCGTGGAGGATCGCGCCGGTCGAGATGCCCGCGAAGATGCCTTCGTTGTCGATCAGTTGCCGGGTGCGGCGGACGGCGTCGGCGGGGCCGACGGAGAACCGTGAGGTGAGGACGGATTCGTCGTACAACTCGGGGACGAAGCCCTCGTCGATGTTGCGGAGGCCGTAGACGAGTTCGCCGTAGCGGGGCTCGGCCGCCACGATCTCGATGCCGTCGACGTGTTCGCGGAGGTAGCGTCCCACACCCATCAGGGTGCCGGTGGTGCCGAGGCCCGCGACGAAGTGGGTGATCTCGGGAAGGTCGCGCAGGATCTCGGGGCCGGTGGTCTCGTAGTGCGCCAGCGCATTCGCGGGATTGCCGTACTGGTACAGCATCACCCAGTCGGGGTGCTCCGCGGACAGCTCCTTGGCCACGGCCACAGCCTGATTCGAGCCACCGCGCGCGGGTGAGTCGATGATCTGTGCACCGAACATCGTGAGCAGTTGCCTGCGTTCCACGGACGTGTTCTCGGGCATCACGCAGATCAGGTGGTAGCCCTTGAGTTTCGCGGCCATCGCGAGCGAGATCCCGGTGTTCCCGCTGGTCGGTTCGAGGATCGTGGCGCCGGGTGTGAGGGTGCCGTCGTTCTCGGCCTGCTCGATCATGCGGAGGGCGGGCCGGTCCTTCACCGAACCGGTGGGATTGCGGTCTTCGAGCTTCGCCCACAGCCGGACCGGCGCAGCGCCGTTCCAGCTGGGAGACAGGCGGGGCAGCCCGACGAGGGGTGTGTCGCCGAGGGTGTCGATCAGCGAACCGAACCGCGCCACGGCCGCGATCAGCCTCCGGCGACGGCGGGCAGGATCGTCACGGAGTCCCCGTCGGTCACCTCGGTGTCGAGTCCGCCGGAGAATCGGACGTCCTCGTCGTTGACGTACACGTTGACGAAGCGGTGCAGACGACCGTCGTTGATCAGGCGGTCCTTGATGCCGCCGTAGTTGCCGTCGAGATCGTCGATGACGTCGGAGAGTGTGGGACCTGTTGCCTCCACCCGCTTTTCACCGCCGGTGTGGGTTCGCAGGATGGTGGGGATCGAAACTGTGACAGCCATGGTCGGCTCCTCGGGATGTGGGTGTCTTTGCATGCCGCGGGCCCGTCGCGAGGGACGGCACCGTCACTTGTCGGGGATGTCTGCCACGGACGTGTGGGCGAACTTGTAGCTCTGGACCACGTCGACGGGTTCCTCGGTGACGACACCGTCGACGATGCGGTAGCTGCGCAGTTCGTGGGCGTCGGGGTCGCGGGTGGAGATCAGCACGTAGTGGGCGTCCGGTTCGGATGCGAAGGAGATGTCGGTCCGGCTGGGGTGCGCCTCGGTGGCGGTGTGCGAGTGGTAGATCACGACGGGCACCTCGTCGGCGTCGTCCATTGCCCGCCACACCTTCAGTTGCTCACCCGAGTCGAAGCGGTAGAACGTCGGCGAACGCTCGGCGTTGATCATCGGGATGTGCCGTTCGGGGCGGTCGGAGCCTTCCGGCCCGGCGATGACCCCGCACGCCTCGTCGGGGTGGTCGGCGCGCGCATGCGCCACCATCGCCTCGACGAAGTCCGATCGAATCACCAGCACGTCATCCACCTCCGTGAGCGCCATCCTAGGTGCGCACCGGCGAGTCGGCCACCGACCGGCCGGTACCTCAGGAACGGGTACCTCAGGTACGCGAACCTCAGGAACGCAGTGCAGAGGGGAACAGTTCGCGGTAGGTGGGAATTCCCGCGACGGGGGTGGCGCTGAGGACGGCGTCGACGATGGCCTTCTCCACCACTTCGGCGGCCGCGGTGCAGACGGCGTCGACGACGGGCAGATCGGGCGGGAACGCGTCGGGCACTCCCGGCGGGTGGTGAACCGGGTGGATGCCGGTGGAGAGCGCGAAGATCGTGTCGCCGTCGAGCGGCGAATGCGCCGGCCGGATCGCGCGGGCCAACCCGTCGTGGCCGGCGACGGCGACGCGGCGTAACGCCGCCTTCCCCAGGACGGCGTCGGTCGCGACGACCCCGATGGTCGTGTTGAGGACCGTGCTCTTGGCGATCAGTTCGCGCGCCGCCGACACCTCGGCGGCGACGGGGGGCCTGAGCCCGAAAGCGGCTGCACCCACGGTGGCGACACCCCACGGCAGTCCGGTCGCCGGGTCGAACACGGTTCCGACGGGGTTGGCCACCATCAGCGCGGACACCGTGATGCCCTTCGCGGGACCGTCCGTGACGACGACGCTCGCCGTTCCGAGCCCCCCTTTGAGCGCGCCCGCCCGCGCCCCGACTCCGGCGCCCACCGAACCGGAGAGCACGGCGTGCGACGCGGACTCTGCTGCCCGGTAACCGAATTCGGCGGTAGGACGCGTGCGCCAGTCACCGACCGGTAGGTCGAAGATCACGGCGGCGGGGACGATCGGAACCACCTGATCGGGCTCCCCCATGGCGATTCCGTGACCCTGCTCCTCGAGCCACCGCATGACGCCGTCCGCGGCGGCGAGTCCGTAGGCGCTGCCGCCGGTCAGGACGATCGCGTGCACCTTCCGGACGCTGTGGCTGGGGTCGAGAAGGTCGGTTTCCCGGGTGCCCGGTCCCCCGCCACGGACGTCGACCGCTCCGGTCGCGCCGTGCGGCGCGAGGACCACGGTGCACCCGGTGGCGGCACCGCTTCCGAGCGTGGCGTCCGCGTCGAGTTCGTGGTGGTGCCCGACGCTCAGGCCCACCACATCGACGAGCGAATCGGTGCGGCCCGGCGTCGTGGCCGTCACGGCGCGAGTGCCTGAACGAGCGAGTCCTGCATCCAGGTCAGCCAGTGGTAGATGTCGAGGTGCGGTGCGCGGGGATCGGCGGGATCGAGTTCGTCGGGTGTGTCGGCGTCAATGCCCAGGTTGGTGCCCAGCGCCAGCCGGACGTCGTTGAGACCGCTGAGCCAGGCGTCGGCCTGCTCCGGCGTGAGCAGCACCTTGCCGCCGTTCTCGGGCACCGTGTGGAGAATGACCGAGCCCGCCGCCAGTTTGGCGTCGATGATCTCCGGTTCGTGGAGTCCGCGCAGCGCACCGTTGATGTCGGCCTTCGATTCGGCGCGGATCTCGTCGTCGTCCGGCGCGTCCATGTCGGGACGGTGGAAGTCGGGCAGCAGCCGCGCGAGGACCTCCTCGTCGGGTGCCGCCGTGTTGCCGGTCCGCATCCCGGTGAGCGCCGCGAGTTCGTCCTCCGGGGCGGACGCGGCCCGCTCCTCGAGGAGACCGAGGACGGAGGCGACCAGCGATCGCAGCACCGTGGCCTCGTGCGCGTCAATCTCCGAACGCAGCTTCACACCGCCGAGCGAGTTCTTCCTGCTCCACATCCGCACGTCGTGTACCGAGTTCCTTACTGTCCGAACGGAAAGTTAGCTGCCGTCACGCTGCATCGTGGCCCACAGGCCGGCCGCGTGCAGCTTGCGTACATCGTTTTCGACCTTGTCCCGGGAACCGCTCGACACCACGGCCTTTCCCTCGGAATGGACCTGCATCATCAATTCCGTGGCCTTGGCTTTGCTGTACCCGAAGAGTTTCTGGAAAATGTAGGTGACGTAGTGCATCAAATTCACCGGATCGTCCCACACGACGGTGACCCAGGGACGATCATTGGCTTCATCGATCTCGGCGACCTCCGACTCTGCAGGGGTGACCTGCGGCGATGCCGGCATGGCATCCACGAATGGAGCTGTCGTCGAGCAATGAGCCATGACACCAGGGTACGACGCTCCTCCACTGGGCGACACCGCGGCTTACAGTGGCCGGGTGTCCAGAGAGAGCACCGCCTTGTTCACCGACCAGTACGAGTTGACGATGTTGTCGGCGGCCCTCGCCGACGGTTCCGCCCACCGACGCTGCAGCTTCGAGGTGTTCGCCCGCCGGCTCCCCGACGGCCGCCGGTACGGAGTGGTCGGCGGCACCGCCCGTCTGGTTGCCGCGCTGTCGAACTTCCGTTTCGGCGAGCACGAACTCGAGATCGTGTCCCGCTTCCTCGACGAGGCGACCGTCGCATGGCTGCGTGACTATCGCTTCAGCGGGGACATCGACGGCTACCGGGAGGGCGACTTCTATTTTCCCGGCTCCCCGATCCTCTCCGTCCGCGGAACGTTCGCCGAATGCGTCCTCCTCGAGACGCTGAGCCTGTCGATCCTCAACCACGACAGCGCGATCGCGTCCGCCGCCGCCCGCATGGTCAGCGCTGCCGACGGACGCCCCATGATCGAGATGGGTTCGCGGCGCACCCACGAGGAATCCGCGGTGGCGGCCTCCCGCGCCGCCTACCTGGCGGGCTTCACGGCCACGTCGAATCTGGAGGCGGTCCGCAGGCACGGAGTACCCGGTGCGGGTACCAGCGCGCACGCGTTCACCCTGTTGCACACCACCCCGGACGGGCCGGACGAGGCGGCGGCGTTCCGCGCGCAGGTCGCGGCACTCGGAGCCGGGACCACGCTCCTCGTCGACACCTACGACATCACCGCAGGCGTCAAGACCGCCGTCGAGGTGGCGGGCCCCGGCCTCGGGGGTGTCCGGATCGACTCCGGCGATCTGGGTGTGCTGGCCCGGCAGGTCCGCAGGCAACTCGACGACCTCGGTGCGACCGGGACGAAGATCATCG
This sequence comes from Rhodococcus sp. A14, assembly GCF_011603105.1. Lineage (NCBI taxonomy): Bacteria > Bacillati > Actinomycetota > Actinomycetes > Mycobacteriales > Nocardiaceae > Rhodococcus > Rhodococcus sp. A14. The sequence continues at coordinate 58,476 of NZ_JAAOQS010000027.1, forward strand.
TCTCCGGCGACCTGGACGAATACGCCATCGCCGCATTGCGGGCCGAACCGGTGGACGTCTACGGCGTCGGCACGTCCGTCGTCGTCGGCTCCGGCGCGCCGACCGCCGGAATGGTCTACAAACTCGTCGAGGTGGACGGCATCCCCGTCGAGAAGAGGAGTAGCAACAAGGCGTCGCGGGGCGGCACCAAGCGGGCGCTGCGATTCGCCCGTGACACCGGAACCCTGGTGGAGGAGGTCGTGTACTCGGCCCACTCGGACGCACCCGGCTCGGCCGGCCTCGAGACGCGGGAACTGCTGGTCCCGCTGGTGCGGGGCGGTGAGACCGTCTGCGACACGACTACCCTGGAAGACAGCAGATCCCTCCTGGCGGCGGGCCTCGTCAGCCTGCCCTGGGAGGGCCTGAAGCTCTCCCACGGCGAGCCCGCGATCCCGGTGCGCTTCGCCGAACCCGAACCCAGGAGGGCACCATGACCGACATCGAGAACACCGACCTCCGGCGGGCGCTGCTCGTGGTCGACGTCCAGAACGACTTCTGCGAGGGCGGCTCCCTCGCCGTCGACGGCGGTTCCGCGGTCGCCGCCGCGATCAGCCGCTTCCTGGCGGCGACCGAGTACGACGCCGTCGCGGCCACGATCGACCACCACATCGACCCGGGCCACCACTTCTCCGACGACCCGGACTACGTCGACACCTGGCCGGTGCACTGCAAATCGGGAACGTCCGGCGCGGACTTCCACCCCGACCTCGACCTGAGCGGCATCGAATCGGTGTTCTCCAAGGGCGAGTTCTCGGCGGCCTACTCGGGCTTCGAGGGCAAGAACTCCGACGGCCAGAGCCTGGAGAAATGGCTGCGTGCGGCCGGAGTCACCGAGGTCGACGTCGTGGGGATCGCCACTGATCACTGCGTGGTCGCGACGGCTCTCGACGCCGTGGCCGCCGGGTTCCCGACGCGCGTCCGCCTCCCCCTCACCGCAGGCGTCGCCCCCGCGACCGTCGAGGCCGCGATCACCGCGATGCGGGCCGCCGGGGTGCGCCTCGTGGGCCGCGACGCAGACACCCCCTCGGACCGCGTGACGATTTCTGACGTAGGTCCCGAGTAACCTGCTCGGGTGCCTGAAAACCTCCCCAACGTCCCCGAGCTGTTGCGCACGGCGGTGCGGTCGCTGGGCGGTGCCGAGCGGTCCAACCAGCTGACCATGGCTTCCGCCGTCGCGCATTCGATCGACACCGGGGAGCATCTGGCCGTCCAGGCCGGGACGGGCACCGGCAAGTCCCTCGCCTATCTGGTACCGAGCGTCCGGCACGCGGTGCAGAGCGGGAAGACGGTCATCGTCTCGACGGCCACCATCGCACTGCAGCGTCAGCTGATCGACCGCGACATGCCGCGGCTCGCGGACGCGCTCGAGGGATCACTCGGACGGCGACCGCACTTCGCGATCCTCAAGGGCCGCAACAACTATCTGTGCATGAACAAGATCCACACCGGGTCCGCCGAGGAGCCTCCCACGGACGAGCTGTTCGACCCGTTCGCGGTGTCGCGGCTCGGACGGGAGGTCCAGCGCCTCACCGAGTGGTCCTCGGACACCGAGACCGGCGACCGCGACGACCTGGCCCCCGGAGTCAGCGACAAGGCGTGGCGCCAGGTCAGCGTCACCGCCCGGGAATGCCTCGGCAAGTCCCGCTGTCCGGTCGGCGAGGACTGCTTCGCGGAGCGGGCCCGCGCGGAGGCCTCGCAGGTCGACGTCGTGGTCACCAACCACGCCCTGCTCGCCATCGACGCCATCACCGGGATCGCGATCCTCCCCGAACACGACGTCGTGGTCATCGACGAGGCGCACGAACTGGTCGACCGCGTCACCAACGTCGCCACCGCGGAGTTGGCGGCGTCGACGATCAGTGCCGCGGCGCGGCGCTGCGCGAAGCTCGTCGAGGAGCAGGACGCAGACCGTCTCGAGGCCGCGGGCGAGGGCTGGGCGGCACTGCTCGAGGAGTTGCGGCCGGAACGGTGGGAGGCGTTGCCGCCCGGCGCAGCCCCCGCCCTCGCCGCTGTTCGCGACGCCGCTTGGTCACTGCGCACGGCCATCGGCCCGTCCCGCCCCGGTATGGCATTGAGCGACCCGGAGGCCGCGGCGGCACGCAACACCGCACTCGCGTCGGTCGAGGAGGTGCACGACAGCGCCGTCCGCGTTCTGAGCGCCTTCGACGAGCCGGATCCGGCCAAGCGTCACGACGTGGTGTGGCTGGCCGCCGACGACAACCGCGGGTCGATCCGCCGGGTTGTGCGGATGGCGCCGCTGTCGGTCGGCGGGCTGCTGCGTTCCCGGCTGTTCGCCGAATCGACCGTGGTCCTGACGTCCGCCACGCTGACCGTGGGCGGGTCGTTCGACGGTCTGGCCGTCAACTGGGGACTTCCGGCCGAATCGTCCGTCGTGATCGATCCGGCGATGGCCACCGGCTCCGAGGCGCCGTCCGATTCGGGCACTCTCAAATGGAATGCCCTCGATGTCGGGTCGCCGTTCGACCATGCCCGTGCCGGCATCATCTACATCGCGAAGCAGCTTCCGCCGCCGGGGCGGGACGGCCTGTCCCCCACGTATCTCGACGAGATCGCCGAGCTCGTCGAGGCGGCGGGTGGGCGCACGCTGGGATTGTTCTCGTCGATGCGGGCCGCGAAGGCCGCGTCCGAGGCGATGCGCGACCGGCTCGACACCCCGATCCTGTGCCAGGGCGACGACTCGACGGGCGCTCTCGTCCGGGCGTTCGCCGGAGACGAGCCGACGTCGCTGTTCGGCACGCTATCGCTGTGGCAGGGTGTCGACGTGCCGGGCCCGTCCCTCAGCCTCGTGATCCTCGACCGCATCCCTTTCCCCCGCCCCGACGACCCGTTGCTGGTCGCCCGGCAGAAGGCCGTCGAGTCGCGCGGCGGAAACGGGTTCCTTTCCGTCGCAGCCAATCACGCGGCGCTGCTGCTCGCCCAGGGTGTGGGACGTCTGCTGCGCAGCGTCGACGACAAGGGTGTGGTGGCCGTCCTCGATCCGCGGCTCGCCACCGCCCGCTACGCCGGGTATCTGCGGGCCTCGCTGCCACCGTTCTGGGAGACGTCCGATCCGGAAGTCGTGCGGAAGGCGCTGGGGCGGATCCGCGATTCGCGCCCCTGAACCGCTGTCGCGCACTGAGTCGGACAGCGGATCGGTGCGCACCTATGCTCGACCGATGGACCTTGCGATCTCAGTCCGCGGACTCACCAAGAAGTTCGGCGAAGTCCTCGCCCTCGACGGCCTCGATCTGGAGGTGAAGTCGGGTGAGGTGCACGGATTCCTCGGCCCCAACGGCTCGGGCAAGTCCACGACGATCCGGGTGCTCCTCGGTCTGCTGCGCGCCGACGGCGGTTCGGCGTCCGTTCTCGGTTCCGATCCGTGGCGTGATTCCGTTCCCGTGCATCGGCGACTCGCCTACGTTCCGGGTGACGTGAACCTGTGGCCCAACCTGTCCGGTGGCGAGGCGATCGACCTCCTCGGGCGGCTGCGCGGCGGGCTGGATCCGGTCCGTCGCGCGTCGCTGATCGAGCGGTTCGAACTCGACCCCACCCGCAAGGGCCGCACCTATTCGAAAGGCAACCGACAGAAGGTCGCCCTCGTGGCGGCGCTCGCCGCCGACACCGAACTCCTCATCCTCGACGAGCCGACGTCGGGCCTGGACCCGTTGATGGAGGCGGTGTTTCAGGAGTGCATCACCGAATTCGCCCGTAGCGGACGCACAGTGCTGTTGTCCAGCCACATCCTCGCCGAGGTCGACGCGCTGTGTCACGCCGTCACCATCATTCGCGCGGGCAGGACCGTGCAGGCGGGAACGCTGTCCGAACTGCGCCATTTCACCCGTACCACGGTGACGGCGACCACCCGGATCAGGCCCACTCCTATCGCGAACGTCCCCGGTGTGCACAACCTGCAGAAGGGTGAGGATGCGAACACGGTGACGTTCGACGTCGATTCCGATCAGATCGATCCGGTCATGACCACGTTGACGGGGCTGGGCATCGTCTCGATCACCGCCAACCCGCCGACACTCGAGGACCTGTTCCTCCGTGAGTACCGCGACGAGGTCGAGGCACTCGGGATCGGACGGCCGCAGTGAGTCGACTGAGCGGAACGGGGGTGCTCGCCGAATTGGCGGTGCGCACCGACCGGGTCCGGATTCCGGTGTGGACGGTCGCGGTGGCGGGCCTCACCGTCCTGATCGCGTCGAGCTATTCCACCATCTACCCGACCGCCGAATCCCGGCAGGCCCGTGCCGAACTCATCTCGTCCCCGGCCGCCACGGCACTCGCCGGGCCGGGGTACGGCCTGGACGACTACACGCTCGGTGCGATGGTCGCCAACGAGATCGCCGGCATGACGATGGTGGCCGTGGCGATCATGTCGGTGCTGCTGGTGACGCGGCATCTGCGAACGGAGGAGGAGACCGGGCGCACGGAACTGGTACGCGCCGGCGTCGTCGGGCGGTATGCGGGAATCACGGCGGGGTTGATCTCCGCGGCGCTCGCCAATGTGCTCGTCGCGCTTCTGCTCGTCATCGGGCTGCTCGCCGTGGGTCTGCCTCCGGTGGGTTCGCTGAACATGTCCGCGGGTGTGCTGGTGGTGGGTCTGGTATTCACCTCGCTGTCGGCGCTGGCGTCCCAGTTCACCGAGCACGCCCGCACTGCAAGCGGTGTCGGGATCTCTGCGATCACCGTCGCGTATCTGCTGCGTGCGGTGGGCGACGTGCAGCAGGGACACAGCGGGAGCCTGCTGACGTGGGTGTCGCCGATCGGCTGGTCGCAGGCCACTCGCGCCTACGTCGACGAACGGTGGTGGCCGTTGCTGATCGGCATCGTCGCGGCGGGGCTGACCGTCGGGTGCGCGTATGCCGCCATCGGTCGACGGGACGTCGGGGCGGGGCTCCTCGCGCCGCGGGGCGGGCGCGCCGAGGCGTCCCCCCGCCTGACCGGTGTCACCGCGCTGGCGGCGCGTCAGCAGCGCGGCCAGATCCTCGCCTGGGGTGTCGGCGTGTTCGCGCTGTCGCTGCCGATCGGTTCACTCGGCAGGCAGATCAGCGACTTCATCGACCAGGATCCCGATCTCGCACAGCTGCTGCCGGGTGGCGCCGCGGCGGCCGCGGACGGTGCATTCGCCCTGTATCTGGTGTTCCTGGTGGTGATGGCGGCGATGTACGCCGTCGGTGCCGTCATATCCGTCCGCTCGGAGGAATCGTCCGGTCGCGCCGAGGAGGCACTGGCCACCCCGGTGTCCCGCACGTCGTGGCTCGGTGGCCAGCTGGCCGTGATCGCCGGTGCGGCCGTCGCGATCACGGTGGCGGCAGGGGTCGGCATGGGGATCACCGCGGCGTTCACGCTGTCCGATGCGGGCGCGCTCGGCCGGTTGATCGGCGCGGCCCTGAACACCGTGCCGGCAGTGCTGGTGATCGTCGGTGCGTGCGCAGCCGTCTATGGCCTGATTCCCCGCGCGCTGCCGGCGTTGTGGGCATTCCTGGGCTACGTCCTCGTCGCCGGAATGTTCGGGGAAGTGCTCCCGGACCGGTTCGGGGTACTCTCCCCCTTCCACTACACGCCGGCCCTGCCTGCGGAGAGTTTCTCGGCGACTCCCCTCGCGGTTCTGCTGCTTCTCGCGGCGGCCCTGTTCCTCGCCGCCGTCACCGGATTCCAGCGCCGGGACGTCGGCCGGTGACGGCTCGGTAGCGCCGGTCAGGGGTTCGGCACCGTCACCAGACCCAGCTCCGACGGGTCGACGAGCAACCGGTGGTGCGGAAGGACCCGCACCGTGTATCCGACCGACCCCGACAACGGCAGGGCCAGGTCGGCGACGAACAACTCCCCCGACTCGTCCGATGCGGAGTGGGTCATCGGGACCGTGACGATGTCGGTGAGCTCCTCGTCCGGTCCGGCCTTTCCGATCACGGCCTGCACGGTGACGTCCGAGACGGACAGTTCGCCGAGGCGGATGCGGGCGCGGAGCACCAGATTGGCGCCGATCTCGGGGGTGTCGGGCAGCCCCGCGCCGTCGACCTGCAGGACCGCCACCGACGGCCAGGCGGCCTCGACGCGGCGACGGAACGCGGCGAGTTCGCGGGCGCCGGCGAAGTTCTCCGCCGCCACCGTCCGGGCCGATTCGGCGGCGGGCGCGTAGTACTGGACGGCGTAGTCGCGCACCATCCGCGATGCAAGCACCTTGGGCCCGAGATTCTGCAGGGTGTGACGGACCATCTCCACCCAGCGCACCGGCAGGCCGTCCGCGCGGTCGTAGAACCTCGGCAGGACGGCGCGCTCGAGCAGTTCGTACAGTGCGCTGGCCTCGAGGTCGTCACGCCGTGCCTCGTCGACGACGCCGTCGGCGGTGGGGATGGCCCAGCCGTTCTCGCCGTCGAACATCTCGTCCCACCAGCCGTCCCGGATCGACAGGTTCAGTCCGCCGTTGAGAGCGGACTTCATACCCGACGTGCCACACGCCTCCAGCGGGCGCAGCGGGTTGTTGAGCCACACGTCGCAACCCCAGTAGAGGTACCGCGCCATCGACATGTCGTAGTCGGGAAGGAAGGTGATGCGGTGCCGGACGTCGGCGGCGTCGGCGAACCGCACGACCTGCTGGATGAGGGCCTTCCCGCCGTCGTCCGCGGGGTGACTCTTCCCGGCCACAACCAGCTGCACGGGCCGCTTCTCGTCGAGGAGGAGGGCGCGGAGCCGCTGGGGGTCGCGCAGCATCAGCGTCAGTCGCTTGTAGGTGGGCACCCGCCGGGCGAAGCCGACGGTGAGCACGTTCGGGTCGAACACCTCGTCCGTCCAGCCGAGTTCGGCGGACGTCGCACCGCGTTCGATCCAGGACGCGCGGACCCGGCGGCGCACTTCCTCCACCAGTTTTCCGCGCAGCACGTTGCGGGTCGACCACAGTTCCTCGGCGGACAGGTCCTGCAGCCGCTCCCAGCCGCGGGCCTCCTCCACCAGTTCGGGGCCCAGGATGCGGGTGGCGAGATCGATCCATTCGGGTGCAGCCCAGGTGGGCGCGTGGACACCGTTGGTCACCGAGCCGATCGGCACCTCCTCGGCGTCGAATCCCTGCCACAGCGGCTGGAACATCTCGCGGCTGACGATGCCGTGCAGCTTGGACACACCGTTGGCCCGTTGCCCGAGCCGCAGGCCCATGTGGGCCATGTTGAACACGGACGGATCCGATTCGCGGCCGAGTCCGAGGATCCGGTCGATCGTCAGCCCCGGCAGCAGCGAGGATTCGTTCGCAGCGTTGTCGCCGCCGAAGTAGTGCCGCACGAGGTCGGCCGGGAACCTGTCGATTCCCGCAGGAACCGGGGTGTGGGTGGTGAACACCGTGCCGGCCCGGACCGTGGCCAGCGCCTCGTCGAAGTCGAGTCCGCCGGTGGTGACCAGTTCACGGATCCGCTCGATGCCGAGGAAACCTGCATGTCCCTCGTTCATGTGGAAGACGGCGGGATCGGGCAGGCCGTAGGCGTGGGTGTAGGCGCGCACGGCACGGACACCGCCGATGCCGGCGAGGATCTCCTGTTTGATGCGGTGGTCCTGGTCGCCGCCGTACAGACGGTCGGTGACGCCCCGCATCTCGGCGTCGTTCTCCGCGATGTCGGAGTCGAGCAGCAGCAGCGGGACGCGCCCCACCTGGGCGATCCACACGCGGGCGCGCAGAACCCGGCCACCGGGGATCGCGACGTGGACAAGGACGGGCGCCCCGTCCGACGACTGCGGCCCGGACTCGGTGAGCAGGCGCAGCGGCAGGCCCTGCGGGTCGTGCGGCGGGTAGTGCTCGGCCTGCCAGCCGTCCGCGGTCAGTGACTGCCGGAAGTAACCCGAGCGGTACAACAGGCCGACACCGATCAGCGGCAGGCCCAGATCGGACGCCGCCTTCAGGTGGTCGCCTGCGAGAATTCCCAGACCGCCGGAGTAATTGGGCAGCACTTCGCTGACCCCGAACTCCATTGAGAAATACGCGATCCCACCGTCCAGCGACACGCCCTTGGCCTGCTGGTTCTGATACCAGCGGGGGCGGGACAGGTAGTCGTCGAGGTCGGCGGCCGCGGCGTCGAGCCGGGCCAGGAACGCGACGTCCTCGGCCAGTTCGTCCAGGCGGGCCGGATCGACCTCACCGAGCATCCGGACCGGGTCGAACTGCACCTGCCGCCACAGTTCCTCGTCCAGCAATCCGAACAGTTCCTGCGTGGCCGGATGCCACGACCAGCGAAGATTGGTGGACAGCGGACCGAGGGCAGCGAGCCGCTCCGGAAGGTGGGCTCGGACAGTGAACCGACGCAAGGCTTTCACCTCGCGAACGATAACGCACCGCGGGCGTCGTTGCGCCGTGTCGGGGCGGGTAGACGTCAGATCTCCAATACGGACAGGAACCGGTCGACTCCATTACGGTTGAACGGGCGGCCCAGCCCACGAGCCGCCGGCAACTTCCGGCTATGGAACGGAGCCCAGTGTGACAGGTCGACTCGGTATCGACGACGTGGAACCGAACATCGGGTGCGGTCGCTATCCCGCCAAGGCCGTTGTGGGTGAGGTGTTTCCCGTCCGGGCAACCGTGTGGCGTGAAGGTCATGACGCCGTAGCCGCCACGCTTGCGGTGCGGGGACCGCGCAGTGCCGCGTCGGGCGGCTCGGCGACCTTCCGCATTCCGATGACCGGCGGTCCGGTGCCCGACACCGTCGACGGTTCCTTCACCCCGACCGGCGAGGGCATCTGGACGTTCCGGATCGAGGCCTGGAGCGATCCGCTCACCACGTGGAAGCACGCGGTCGAGGCCAAGCTGGCAGTGGGACAGGGGCCGGCCGAACTGGCCAACGACCTCGAGATCGGTGCGCGGTTGTTCGAGCGAGCCGCGAAGGGCGTCCCCCGCGCGGACCGCTCGCGGCTGGCCGGGGTCGCGGCGTCGCTGCGTTCCGACCGTCACCTGTCCGAACGTGTGGCCCCGGCGTTCGGCTCGGATGTCACGGAACTGCTGCGCGCACATCCGCTGCGCGATCTCGTCACGAAGAGCGAACCGCACACCGTGCTCGTCGATCGCACGCGCGCCCTGTTCGGGTCCTGGTACGAGTTCTTCCCGCGATCCACCGGCGGCTGGGACGAGAACGGCAAGCCGCGGCACGGTACGTTCGCGACGTCCGTGGCTGCGCTTCCCCGCATCGCGTCGATGGGATTCGACGTGGTGTACCTCCCACCCATCCACCCGGTCGGCAAGGTCAACCGGAAGGGCCCCAACAACACGCTGACACCCGGCCCCGACGACGTCGGTTCGCCGTGGGCCATCGGCTCGGACGAGGGCGGCCACGACGCGATTCATCCCCAGCTCGGGACGATGCGCGATTTCAAGGCGTTCATCGCTGCCGCCCGGAAGCTGCACATGGAGGTGGCGATCGACCTGGCCCTGCAGGCCGCACCGGACCATCCGTGGGCGAAGAAGCACCCCGAATGGTTCACCGTGCTCCCCGACGGCACCATCGCCTACGCCGAGAACCCGCCGAAGAAGTACCAGGACATCTACCCGGTCAACTTCGACGACGACCGCGACGGGATCTACGCGGAGGTCCTGCGGGTCGTCCGGCACTGGGTTGCGGCGGGCGTCAAGATCTTCCGGGTCGACAACCCGCACACCAAGCCGCCGGACTTCTGGGAGTGGCTGATCGCCGAGGTCAAGAAATCGGATCCGGACGTCCTGTTCCTGTCCGAGGCGTTCACCCGTCCCGCGCGGTTGTACGGTCTCGCCCGCCGCGGTTTCACGCAGTCCTATACGTATTTCACGTGGCGGACCGCGAAGTGGGAGCTGACGGAGTTCGGCAAGGAGATCGCCGCCAAGGCCGACGAGGCGCGCCCCAACCTGTTCGTCAACACCCCGGACATCCTGCACGAGAGCCTGCAGACCGGCGGCCCGGGAATGTTCGCCCTGCGCGCCGCGCTGGCGGCCACCCTGTCCCCCACGTGGGGGGTGTACTCGGGATACGAACTGTACGAACATGTTCCGCTGCGAGTGGGCAGTGAAGAGTACCTCGACTCCGAGAAGTATCAGCTGCGTCCCCGAGATTTCGAGGGTGCTGCCGCGCGCGGCGAGTCCCTCGAACCGTGGATCACCGCGCTCAACCGGATCCGCAGGCAGCATCCGGCGCTGCAGCAGTTGCGCAACATCCATTTCCACCACGTCGACAACGACGCCCTGATCGCCTATTCCAAGTTCGACGCCACCACCGGCGACGCCGTGCTGACGGTGATCAACCTCAACCCGTACGGCGCCGAGCAGGGCAACGTGTGGCTGGACATGCCCGCGCTGGGTCGCGACTGGCACGACCACCTGACCGTGCTAGACGAGGTCACCGGGGAGCAGTATCACTGGGGGCAGGCCAACTTCGTGCGCCTGGAACCCTGGCGCGCGGTGGCCCATATCCTGGCATTACCGTCGATCCCCTATCCGGCCAGAACGAAGCTGGCCTACCGCGGAGGTACATAGTGACCGTCGAACCGCCTGTCGCCATCGCACCCGACGCCGCCGACCTCGACCTGCTGTCCCGGGGCGAGCACCACAACCCGCACTCGATCCTGGGCGCGCACCCGCACCCCGACGGCACGGTGATCCGCGCACTGCGCCCCCACGCCGAGGCTGTCGACGCCGTCATCGGGGGGACGAGTTTCTCGCTGGAACACCTGGCGCACGGTGTGTGGGGCGCACTCGTCCCGTACCGGGATCTGATGGACTACCGGCTGTCCACGACGTGGCCGGGTGGTCACAACGACGTCTCCGCCGACGGGTACCGGTTCCTGCCCACGCTCGGCGAACTCGACCTGCACCTGTTCGGGGAGGGCAGGCACGAGCGGCTGTGGGAGATCCTCGGCGCGCACCGCCGCCGCTACGACACCCCCGACGGCACCGTCACCGGCACCTCGTTCGCCGTGTGGGCTCCCAATGCCCGCGGGGTGAGTGTGATCGGCGATTTCGACGGATGGAGTGGGCGGAACTTCCCGATGCGGGTGCTCGGCTCCACCGGGGTGTGGGAGTTGTTCGTTCCCGGTATCGAGGCCGGCGACCTGTACAAGTTCCGGGTCCACGGACCGGACGGCACCGTGCGCGACAAGGCCGACCCCATGGCCTTCGCCACCGAGGTCCCTCCGGCTACCGCGTCCCGGGTGTCGGTGAGCACGTACGAATGGAACGACGCCGACTGGCTGGCCCAGCGCGCGGCCACCGAGCCGGCGCAGTCCCCGATGAGCGTGTACGAGGTTCACCTCGCTTCGTGGCGGCCCGGGCTGAACTACCGCGAGATGGCCGAACAACTCGCGGCCCACATCACGGAGACGGGATTCACGCACGTCGAGCTGCTGCCGGTCGCCGAGCATCCGTTCGGCGGTTCGTGGGGGTACCAGGTCACGTCGTACTACGCGCCCACCTCACGGTTCGGCTCCCCCGACGACTTCCGGTGGTTCGTCGACCACTTGCACTCGGCCGGCATCGGGGTCATCGTCGACTGGGTACCGGCCCACTTCCCCAAGGACGAGTGGGCGCTGGCACGTTTCGACGGCACACCGCTCTACGAGCACAGCGATCCTCAGCGCGGCGAGCAACTCGACTGGGGAACGTACGTGTTCGATTTCGGGCGGCGCGAGGTCCGCAACTTCCTCGTCGCGAACGCGCTGTACTGGCTCGACGAGTTCCACGTGGACGGTCTGCGCGTCGACGCGGTCGCGTCGATGCTCTACCTCGACTATTCGCGGCCGGAGGGCGGTTGGACGCCGAACATCCACGGCGGCAGGGAGAACCTCGAGGCCGTCGCCTTCCTGCAGGAGACCAACGCCACGGTCCACAAGCAGCACCGCGGGGTCGTCACCATCGCGGAGGAGTCGACGGCGTGGCCGGGTGTCACCCGCGCGACCAATGTCGGCGGTCTCGGTTTCAACATGAAATGGAACATGGGGTGGATGCACGACACCCTCGGATTCATGGCACACGATCCCGTCCACCGCAGCTATCACCATCACGAGATCACGTTCTCCCTGATGTACGCGTGGAGCGAGAACTATCTGCTGCCCATCAGCCACGACGAGGTGGTGCACGGCAAGGGCACGCTGTGGACGCGGATGCCCGGCGACGACTACGCGAAGGCCGCCGGTGTACGGGCCCTGCTGGCGTATATGTGGTCGCACCCCGGCAAGCAACTGCTGTTCATGGGTCAGGAATTCGGACAGACCGCGGAGTGGTCCGAGGAGCGCGGACTCGACTGGTACCAGCTCGACGACCCGTACACCGGCGGCTTCCACCGCGGTCTGCTCCGGCTCGTCCACGACCTCAACGCCACCTACCGCGAGCACCCGGCGTTGTGGACTCTCGACACGTCACCGGGCGGGTTCTCCTGGATCGACGCCAACGACACCGCGAACAACGTCCTGAGCTTCCTGCGCTACGGCACCGATGGGTCGATCCTGGCCTGCCTGTTCAATTTCTCGGGTTCGCCGCACGCGAATTATCGTGTGGGCTTGCCAGAACGGGGCGAATGGCGTGAAATTCTCAACACCGACGCCGAGATCTACGCGGGATCGGGTTGGGGAAATCTCGGTGCGGTGACGGCAACGTCGCAGCCGTGGCACGGCCGTCCCGCCTCTGCAGAGGTGGCACTGCCCGCGAACGGCGCGATCTGGATGAGTCTGGAGCGTTGATGAAGGCACGGCCTTGCTGACCCGACGTCGGCAGTGGGCTGCGAGCGTGGGCGTTCTGGCCGTGGCCGCGGTCGTCCTGTCCGGGTGCACGCGGTCGGTGGACGGCGAGGCCGCGTCCATCTACGACGATCCGTTCAAGGTGGCTGGGCTGGATGCCACGTCGGGTCCGAGCGGTGCCCGCAAGGGCGTGGCCGACGCCGACGTGCCCGTCACCGGCACCGACGGCGGTGAGATCGACACGATGGCCGCCAACGCGGTGAGCGACATCGAGGATTACTGGCGCACCGAGTTCCCGGCGCTGTTCCAGCGCAAGTTCGAGCCGGTCGAGGAACTGATCTCCTGGGATCCGCGCGAGTCCGACGGCCCGCGGTTCTGCGGGGACAGCACCGAGGAACTCCTCAACGCCGGCTACTGCAGCACCGACCACACGATCGGCTGGGACCGGGCGCTGCTGCTGCCCGAGGTCGTGGAGAAGTTCGGCGTCGTCGCCGCCGTCTTCGTTCTGGCACACGAGTACGGGCACGCCGTGCAGACGAAGGCGGGAATCGCCGACGAGAACGTGGGCGGTGGCATCGTGCGGGAACAGCAGGCCGACTGCTTCGCGGGGGCGTTCATGCGGTACATCGCGGAAGACAAGGCGACCCATTTCACGCTGAACACGTCGGACGGGCTGAACAAGGTACTGGCGTCGGCGGTGGCGATCGGTGACAGCGACCCGAACGATCCGGACAACGTGCACGGCTCGGCGTTCGAACGCGTCACCGCCACCCAGATCGGATTCACGGACGGTCCGGCGTCCTGCACGCGCATCGACGAGAAGGAGATCGACTCGCGCCGCGCGGATCTGCCTCAGCGGTTCGCCGACGAGAGCGACGACGGCGAACTCCCCGTCACCGAGGAGGCGCTCGAGGCGTTCTTCACGTCCTTCCAGCAGATCTTCGATCTCAGCGATCCCCCGACGCTGCAACTCGACGGCGCCGACCTCGACTGCGCGGACGCCGACGCGACCGAACCGGTGTCGTACTGCCCGGCCACCAACACGATCGGGGTCAGTGTCGACGCCCTCGCCGAACGCGGCACACCGGGCCGCCCGGGCAGGCGGGAACTCTTCCAGACCAAACTCACCGGCGACTACAACGCATACGTCCTGCTCGCCTCGCGGTACACCCTGGCGTTGCAGCGGGACCGGGGCAACGATCTGCACTCACCCCAGACCGCGCTGCGAGCCGCCTGCCTGTCCGGCGTCATCACCAGCGCGTTGAGCCCGGACAGTCCCGCCACCCTGGAGGCGGGAAGCGTGTGGCTGTCCCCCGGCGATCTCGACGAGGCCGTGTCGGGGCTGCTCACCGACGGACTCGCCGCCAGTGACGTCAACGGGGAGACCGTTCCGAGCGGATTCTCCCGGGTCGACGCGTTCCGCACCGGAGTGCTCGGCGGCGAGCAGGCCTGCGAGGGCCGGTACCGCTGACCGTCCCACCAGCGGGATCACCACCCGATCGCCGTCTCAGATCTCCCGGTAGCCGAGCGCCGCGGAGATCCGCCCCGCGGCCCGGCACACAACCGGCACGAGTCCGCGCATGCGCTCGTCCGGCATGTACGGGCTCGTGGCCGACACGCTGATCGCACCGACGATCGCGCACGACGCGTCCCGCACCGGTGCCGCCACACAGCGGATTCCGGGTTCGTTGTCCTCGAGGTCCATCGCCGCGCCCCTCCGCGCGTAGTCCTCCATCCGCGCGCGGAAGTCCGCCACTCCGCGGGGGCTCGGTGGCCGCTGCGCGTGTGCGGCATCGCTCTCGTACAGCGCATCCCAACGGTCGGCCGAGTCCAGCAGCAGCGCCTTTCCGACACCGGCGCGGGTCAGCGGCGTGCGGTGACCGATGCGGGAGCGCATCTCGGCACCCCGTGACCCCGGCAATTTGTCGAGATACAGCACCGATCCGCCGTCCTCGACCGCCAGGTGCACGGTGTCGTGGACGTGCGCCGACAGCTCTTCGAGGATCGGGCGCGCGACGACGGGCAGTGGGTTGCCGTGGAGGGCCTTGAAACCCAGTTCGATCAACGTCGGGCCGAGTGTGTAGCCGCGGCTTCCGCTCCGGAGATATCCCTCGTGGACCAGCAACTGCACGAGCCGGTGGGTGGTGCTGCGTCCCAGCCCGGTGCTCTCGACGACCGCGCGGAGATCCTGCGCGCCGTCGGAGACGGCGCGGATGACGGCCAGTCCCCTCGCGAGCGTCTGAGTGCCGGGGGGAATGTCGTACGTCGGATTCGCCACACCCCACTGTCCCACATATAGGGACCGTGTTCGTCATTATGGGATTCACGTCCGATAGTGGTTCGCGTGATCCAGAACACCCCCGACACATCGACGCCGCGCCTGATCGCCCTCGACTGGGGTACGTCGTCACAGCGTGCCTGGCTCCTCGGCGACGGCGGCCGCATTCTGGACGTTCGCCGGCCGGACTTCGGATTGCTCGGCACCGCCGGAGACGACCCCGCGTCGCGCACGCGTGACTACGAAGCCGCGTTCGACGAGGCCTGCGGCGACTGGATCGCGGCCGCCCCCGGTCTCCCGGCGATCGCCTGCGGCATGGTCGGCAGCGCCCAGGGTTGGCGTGAAGCCGGCTATCTG
Source organism: Rhodococcus sp. A14 (assembly GCF_011603105.1). Taxonomy (NCBI): domain Bacteria; kingdom Bacillati; phylum Actinomycetota; class Actinomycetes; order Mycobacteriales; family Nocardiaceae; genus Rhodococcus; species Rhodococcus sp. A14. The sequence goes on from NZ_JAAOQS010000027.1 coordinate 73,825, forward strand.
ACCACGCCGACCGATCTCGCGATCGACGCCGGCGATCTGACGACGGTTCCTCATTCGCGCGGAGTACTGCATCTCGTACCCGGCCTGCGCGTCGCACCCTCGGCCGACGGCACGGTGGCCGGCGACGTCATGCGGGGCGAGGAGACGCAGATCATCGGAGCATTGGGCCTGCTCCCGCCGACCGACCGACCCCTCACGATCGTGCTCCCCGGAACACACAGCAAGTGGGCACGAGTCGAGAACCGCAAGATCGTCTCGTTCGCCACATCGATGTCGGGCGAGTTGTTCGGCCTGGTGATCCAGCACGGCATCCTCGGCCGAACGGCAACCGCAGAGGTGCGGGACGACGCCGCGTTCGAGCGGGGCCTCGCCACCGGAACGTCGACACCGCGTCGCGGACTACCCGCGGAGCTGTTCGGAGCACGAGCCCTCGTGCTCGACGGACTCCTCGATCCGGCGTCGCTTCCCGACTACGTCTCCGGCGTGATCATCGCCGACGAGGTCCGGCATCTCCTGCCCCACTACGCCGCCGGAAGCCGAATCCTGTTGTGCGGAAACGCCGATCTCTGCCGACGCTACGCAGCCGGACTGCGCGTTCACGGCGTGGCCGCCGACATCGTCGCCGAGGAGGCCGCCGCACAGGGTCTGTGGCGCGTGGCGGTCGATGCGGGGCTGGTCGACCCGGCGCCATCCACGAATCCCGAGAAGGAGTCCCTATGAGCAGCACAGCCACCACCACCAGGACCGGTTTGATCGCCATTCTGCGCGGCATCACCCCGGACGAGATCGTCGCCGTCGGCTCGGCCCTCGTCGACGCCGGGTTCACCGCGATCGAGGTCCCGCTGAATTCGCCGCGACCGTTCGACTCGATCGAGCGGTTGGCCGCGGCCGTCGGCGACGTCTGCGTCGTCGGGGCCGGAACGGTACTGAGCGTCGACGACGTGATCCGATCCGAAGCAGCCGGCTCCCGGATCATCGTCTCGCCCAACACCGACGTGGAGGTCATCGGCGCCGCCGTTGCCCGGAACCTGCACCCGTATCCGGGAGCGGCCACTCCCACCGAGGCGTTTCGCGCCGTCGGTGCGGGAGCGCGCAGCATCAAACTGTTTCCCTCCGACTCGGTCGGGACAGCCGGGATGCAGGCATGGCGGGCCGTCCTGCCGACGGAGGTCGAATTGCTCCCCGTCGGCGGCGTCGACCGAACCAACCTCGCCGAGTGGGCATCCGCGGGCGCGGGCGGCGCGGGACTCGGAACCTGCCTGTACCGGCCCGGGGACGGCGCCGAGACCGTCCGCGACCGCGCCCTCACCCTGATGAACATCTGGTCGGCCGAAGCCGCCTGAACCGACACCTACACCCCGGGGCCACCACCACAGCCCCGCACAGGAGGACTCCATGAAGATCAAGTCACTCACCACGTACGCCGTTCCCCCCAGGTGGCTGTTCCTGCGGATCGAGACGGACGACGGCGTGGTCGGCTGGGGCGAACCGGTGCTCGAAGGCCGGGCCGCGTCCGTCGCCGCGGCGGTGGAGGAACTGTCCGACTACCTGATCGGACAGGATCCGACGCAGATCGAAGACCTGTGGACGGTCATGTACCGGTCCGGTTTCTACCGCGGTGGCGGCATCCACATGAGCGCGCTGGCCGGCATCGACCAGGCCCTGTGGGACATCAAGGGCAAGGCCCTCGGCGTGCCTGCGTACGAGCTTCTCGGCGGCCGCGTCCGGGACCGGATCAAGGTCTATTCCTGGATCGGTGGCGACCGCCCCTCGGACACCGCGAAGGCGGCACGCGAAGTGGTCGACCGGGGGTTCACCGCCGTGAAGATGAACGGCACGGAGGAACTGCAGTACCTGGACTCCTGGGACAAGGTGGACCAGTGCCTCGCCAACGTCGCCGCGGTACGGGACGCAGTGGGCCCGAACATCGGCATCGGCGTCGATTTCCACGGCCGGGTGCACAAGCCGATGGCCAAGGTGCTGCTGAAGGAACTCGAGCCGTTCCGGCTGATGTTCGTCGAGGAACCGGTCCTCTCCGAGCACGTCGACGGTTTCGTCGACGTGCTGCGACAGTCGCCGATCCCGATCGCGCTGGGTGAGAGATTGTTCTCTCGTTGGGATTTCAAAACCGTCCTCGCGTCCGGGGCGGTGGACATCATCCAGCCCGATCCGTCGCACTGCGGTGGCATCACCGAGGCCCGGAAGATCGCGCACATGGCCGAGGCGTACGACGTGGCACTCGCGCTGCACTGCCCCCTCGGGCCGATCGCCCTGGCCACGTGCCTGCAGATCGACGCGGGCTGTTACAACGCGACGATCCAGGAACAGAGCCTCGGCATCCACTACAACACGTCGAACGATCTCCTCGACTATCTCGTCGACCCGTCCGTGTTCACGTACGCGGACGGTCAGGTCCGAATCCCCACCGGTCCGGGACTGGGCATCGAGGTGAACGAGGAGTACGTGATCGAACGGGCCGCCGAAGGCCATCGCTGGCGAAACCCGGTCTGGCGCCACACCGACGGATCCTTTGCGGAGTGGTGAGGGCAATGGTGCAGACCCAGAAGATCGGCAAGTCCACTACGGTCGCCGCGCAGGCGTCGAAGGCGCGCGTTCTCATCGCGGTGATGCTGTTCGTGACCGTCGTCATCAACTACATGGACCGGGCAAACCTGTCGATCGCGATGCCTGCGATCGCGGACGAAATGGATCTCTCCAAGGCGCAGCAGGGACTTCTGCTGTCGGCTTTCGGCTGGACCTATGCGGCGCTGCAGATCCCCGGAGGATGGCTCGTCGACCGGATTCCCCCGAGACTGCTCTACCCCGCCTGCCTCATCCTGTGGTCGGTCGCGACCGCGTTCATGGGGGTCATCGGCGGCTTCGTAGCGCTCATCGCGTTGCGCCTGCTGGTCGGTGTGTTCGAGGCGCCCGCGTATCCGATCAACAACCGGGTCGCGACGGCCTGGTACCCCGAGCGTGAACGGGCGACGGTGATCGGCTTCTACACCTCCGGGCAGTTCATCGGACTGGCCCTGCTCACGCCGTTCCTGTCCTGGCTGCAGTCCGTGCTGTCGTGGCACTGGGTCTTCATCGTGACCGGAACGATCGGGGCGGTCTGGGGTGCCGTGTGGTACGCGTTCTATCGCGAGCCACGCGACTCGCGGGCGAACGACGCCGAGATCGACCTGATCCGCGACGGCGGCGGACTCGTCGACCTCGCGGACGAGCAGCAACCCGAACGTCCGGCGGTGACCCGGAACGATGTCGCCACCGTCCTCGGCCGGCGCAAGCTGTGGGGGATCTACTTGGGGCAGTTCTGCCTCACGTCGACGCTGTGGTTCTTCCTCACCTGGTTCCCCACGTATCTCGTCGAGTACCGGGACATGGATTACATCAAGTCAGGATTTCTCGCCTCGCTGCCGTTCGTCGCGGCACTCGTCGGTGTGCTGTTCTCCGGGGTGTTCTCCGATTTCCTGCTGCGCAAGGGAGTGTCTCTCGGAGTCGCCCGGAAGGGTCCGATCATCGTGGGCCTGTTGCTGACGGTCGCGATGATCGGCGCCAACTTCACCGACTCGACCGCGATGGTGATCGTGTTCCTGTCCATCGCGTTCTTCGGCAACGGGCTCGCGTCGATCACGTGGTCGCTGGTCTCGGCGCTCGCGCCGGAACGACTGCTCGGGCTCACCGGTGGAATGTTCAACTTCATCGGCAACCTGTCGTCGATCGCGACGCCCATCGTGATCGGGTTGCTCGTCACCGACGACAGCTTCGCGCCGGGATTCGTCTACATGACCGTGGTGACCGCGGTCGGGGTCGCGTCCTACGTCTTCCTGGTCGGACGGGTGGAGCGCGTTCGAAGCTGACCATCAGACGAGGTGACCGGGGTGAGTGCCGACAGCACTCACCCCGGTTCCTCGTCAGTACAGTGCGGCGGCGAGTTTCCGTCGCGCGGTCATGACGACCGGCTCGGCCGGGTCGAACAGTTCGAACAACTCCAGCAGACGCGTCCGTACCCGCGTCTTGTCGTCGCCGGCGCTGCGGGCGACGACACCGATGAGACGGGCGAACGCCGCGTCGGGGGCCTGGGAGTAGAGCTCGACGTCCGCGGCCTGCAACTGGGCGTCGATGTCGTTCGGGGCGGCGTCCGCCGCGGCGACGGCACCGGGATCGACGGACTGCACGCGGGCGAGGAAACGCACCTGCCGGATCGCGCCCTGCGCCTCGGCGTTGGCCGGTTCGTCGTCGAGGATCTTCTGGAACTCGGCTTCGGCTGCCGACAGGTCGCCTTCGTCGAGCGCGGCCTCGGCCGCGACGAAACGCGGGTCCTCCGGTTCGGGCTCGTCCTCGTTGCCGTCACCGGCCGGCGGTCCGGACAGCTTTCCGGCGGTGGCCTGCTGAACGGCGGCGAGCCACTGACGCAGTTGCGGTTCGGGCTGCGCGCCCTGGAAGTCGGCGAGCGGTTGCCCGCCGGCGATGGCGACCACGGTCGGGACGGACTGGACGCCGAAAGCCTGTGCGATCCGCGGGTTGGCATCGACGTCGACCTTGGCGAGCACCCAGGTGCCGCCGGCCTCGTGTGCCAGCTTCTCGAGCAGGGGTGAGAGTTGTTTGCACGGCTCGCACCAGGTGGCCCACAGGTCGACGACGACCGGGACCTGCTGGGACCGGACGAGCACCTCCGCCTCGAACGTCGCCTCGGTGACGTCGATGACGGGTATGAGTCCGGTACTCCCGGGTGCGGCCGGGGCCGCGCCGTCCCCGGAGGGTGCGGGTGCCGGCGGGGGTGGAGCGGCCGCACGCTCCTTGAGGGCGGAGAGATCGACTGCTCCGCTCATGGCCGCGGCCACTGCTGAGGAACGCGCTGACGGACGAGAACCTGGTCGAGTCACGTCCACCAGTTTGTCACGATTTGAGCGCGCACCGGAATGCGGGCCGTGCCTACCGCGGAGCGGATCAGACGAGCGACGGTTCGCTCTTCACGGCGCTCGACCGGGACAGTTCGCCCATCCGGCCGGTGCGGGCCGCCCAGACCTCGAACACGACGGTGCCGAACGGCGGGACGCTGGCGACGAGCGCCCAGAAGGTGGTGACCAGATTCCAGCTCAGCTTGCGGGCGGTCCACAGCGAGATGAGCAGGTACAGGACGAAGACACCGCCGTGGATGGGCCCGAAGATCTTCACGCCGATCTCGTTGCCGTCGGCGGGCAGGTACTTGAAGGCCATGCCGATGAGGAGGCCGAGCCAGGTGAATGCCTCCAGAATTGCGACAAATCGGAAGCGCGTGGCCGTGGTGCTGAGATCGAAGACGTTCGCCATGCCGACCATTGTGCCCGACCATCTACGACAGTCCGTAGTGGTGTGAGATACACCACCACGGACTGTCGTCCGGTCAGGCCTTGGGGACGCGGACGATCAGGGCGTCACCCTGACCGCCACCACCGCACAGTGCCGCAGCGCCCACACCCCCGCCGCGACGACGCAACTCCAGCGCCAGATGCAATGCGATCCGCGCCCCCGACATGCCCAGCGGATGCCCCATCGCGATCGCCCCGCCGTTGACGTTCACGATCTCCGGATCCAACCCCAACTCCCGTGTCGACGCGATCCCCACCGCCGCGAACGCCTCGTTGATCTCCACCAGATCCAGGTCCTTCGGCTCGATCCCCTCCTTGGCGCACGCCTTCGCGATGGCCCGCGCCGGCTGCGACTGCAGCGTCGAATCCGGACCCGCAACGACCCCGTGCGCGCCGATCTCCGCGATCCACGACAACCCGAGTTCCTGCGCCTTCGCCTTGCTCATCACCACGACAGCGGCCGCGCCATCGGAGATCTGCGACGCCGACCCGGCGGTGACCGTGCCGTCCTTGCTGAACGCCGGCCGCAGCCTGGCCAGGGATTCCGCCGTCGTATCGCCGCGCACGCCCTCGTCGGAGCCGACCAGCACGGGATCCCCCTTCCGCTGCGGCACCGGCACCGGCACCACCTCGTCGTCGAACACCCCGTCCTTCCAGGCCCGCGCCGCCTTCTGATGCGACGCCGCCGCGAAGGTGTCCTGCTCCTCACGGCTGATCCGCTGCCCGTCCTCCGCGTTCTTCGCCTCTGTCAGACTCCCCATCGCCTGATCGGTGAAGATGTCGTACAACCCGTCGAAGGCCATGTGGTCGCGCATCGTGACGTCGCCGTACTTGAAACCCTCCCGCGACTTCTCCAGCAGGTGCGGGGCGCGCGACATCGACTCCTGGCCGCCGGCGACCACCACTTCGAACTCGCCGGCCCGGATCAGCTGATCCGCCAACGCGATCGCATCGATCCCGGACAGGCACACCTTGTTGATGGTCAGCGCCGGCACATCCATCCCGATCCCCGCGGCCACCGCGGCCTGCCGCGCCGGGATCTGCCCCGCCCCCGCCGTGAGCACCTGACCCATGATCACGTACTCGACCTGCTCGGGAGCGACGCCCGCCTTCTCCAGCGCACCACGAATCGCCACCCCACCCAGATCCGAACCCGACACATCCTTCAACGAACCCAGCAACCGGCCCATCGGGGTCCGGGCTCCGGCGACGATCACAGAACTGGTCACGATTTCCTCCGCGTGAGACGAGTAGGCAGGTGCGGGGCGACGGAAGTCACATCCCGACGAGAACTACCGAAACGGTAGCGCTAACGTCGGGACCATGACACAGTCCTCCCCCACCCAGACCACGTCACCGCTGTCCTCGGACCTGGTGACCGCCATCGACCACGTCGGTATCGCCGTTCCCGACCTCGACGCCGCCATCGCGTGGTACTCCGAACACCTCGGCATGGTGTCGACGCACGAAGAGGTGAACGAGGAGCAGGGCGTGCGCGAAGCGATGCTCAGCGTCGTCGGCTCCCCCGAGGGCAGCACCGCGCTACAGCTTCTCGCACCGTTGAACGAGAACTCGACCATCGCCAAGTTCATCGATCGCAGCGGTCCCGGTCTCCAGCAGCTCGCGTACCGCGTGACGGACATCGACGCCATCTCCGCCCAGCTGCGCGAGCGCGGCGTGCGCCTGCTGTACGACGCACCTCGCCGCGGAACCGCCGACTCGCGCATCAACTTCGTCCACCCGAAGGACGCAGGCGGAGTTCTCGTCGAGCTCGTCGAGCCGTCGGCGACTCACTAGAGCTGTGGCCGGCCGCCGGGTACCAGGCGCAGAGACAAGTTCTACTTTGCCCAGGTAGATTGGCGGCCATGGTAAACGAGCAGGACCGTGGTTCGATCCCCCTTCCCTTCTCCACCGTGCGCAAGGGATTCGATCGGGACGAGGTACGTAACTACTTCGAGCGATTCGACGCCGAGCTCCGCGTCACTGCCGCCGACCGCGACGCCGCGGCGGCGCAGGCGCGGGATCTCGCCAAGCAGCTCGACGATGCGCGGGACGAGATCGACGATCTCCGCAAGGATGTCGACCGCCTGTCCGTTCCGCCGACCACCGCGGAGGGAATGAGCGACCGCATCTCGCGCATGCTCCGGCTCGCGTCGGACGAGGCGTCCGAGGTGCGTGCGAAGGCCGAGGCCGACGCCGCCGAGATGATCTCCGTCGCCGAGCAGGAGGGCGCGCAGCTCCGCGGCCAGTACGAGTCGCTGGTCGCGGAACTCGAAGACCGCCGGAGTGCTCTCGAGATTCAGCACGAGCAGACGATGGCCAAGGCCCGCACGGAGGCGGCGAAGATCGTCGAGGCCGCTCAGTCCGAGCGCGACCGCCTCGCCGCCGAGGCCGAACTGCGTCGGTCGCAGGTGCAGGAAGACTTCGACCTCGCGATGTCCGAGCGTCGTCAGAAGACGATCACGGCCGTCAACGAACTCGAGTCCACCAGCAAGGCCGAGGCGCATCGCCGTCTCGCGGACGCCACGCACGAGGCGGAGCGCAGGCTGCAGGCGGCCACCGACCAGTCGGAGCGCAAAATCGCCCACGCCAAGGAACTCGCGGAAGAACTTCGCGTGCTACGCGGCCGGATCCTGGCGCAGCTCTTGGGAATTCGGGGTCAGCTCGATTCCGTTCCCGCCATGTTGGCGTCGGTCAACCGGGAGAGTGAACTCCTGGACGCGCAGCCCGACACCGCGGCATCGAACTCGGAGAAGCGCTCGACCGAGAACACGAGCAGCAAGCCGGCACCGGGCGGTGCCGCCGACCGGAAGTCCACGCAGAGCGAGTCCGGGAAGAACTCCGCGGACGAGACGGACAACTCGGACGAGGACACCGCAGTGCTGTCCACCGTCGAGAAGAACCCGGCGAACCGGCCGGCGGATCAGCGAACCGTGAAGACGGGAAGCTAGGACCACCTGCGCGTGAGGCCCCGGGTGCTGCGTCCCGACCAGCACCCGGTGTGCCAGTGCCGCCGGTCCTCGGCTCCGCCGTATTCGGCCGGCCAGGTGACGAGGTGGGCGACGCCCGGCCGGATGTCGTGATCGCAGCCGGGGCACCGGTAGGACTTGGTCGCCCGGGCCCCGGGGATCGTGCGGACGATGAAACTCTCGTCGGCGTAGCCTGCGGGCCCGGACTCCTGACGCATCATCGCACTACCGAACAGCGACCCCTCGGAGTCGTCCGGGGGCGCACTGCGGCGTGTGTTCTTCCGCTGCGGTTTACGACGGGGCACGGGTTCAGCCTAGGCCTCAGAAGAGCCGGAACTCGGTGCTCTCGGTACCGCGCAGCGCTTCGTAGTCGAGCACGAGGCACCGGATTCCGCGGTCGGTGGCAAGGGTTTTGGCCTGCGGCTTGATCTGCTGGGCGGCGAAGACACCGCTCACCGGCGCCAGCAGCGGATCCCGGTTGAGCAGTTCGAGGTACCGAGTGAGCTGCTCGACACCGTCGATGTCTCCGCGGCGCTTGATCTCCACGGCGACGGAAGCCCCGTCGGCGTTCCGGCACAGCAGGTCGACGGGACCGATGGCCGTCATGTACTCACGCCGGACGAGCGTGTAACCGCTGCCGAGCGTTTCGACGTGTTCGGCGAGCAACTCCTGCAGGTGTGCCTCGACACCGTCCTTGACGAGCCCCGGATCGACACCGAGTTCGTGACTGGAGTCGTGCTCGATCTCCTCGATGGTGATCCGCAGTTCCTCACCGGCCTTGTTGGTCACCACCCACAGCGCTTCGGCGTCTTCCACGGTGTCTTCGACGAGCCAGCAGGGCGGGCTCATCCAGTTCAGCGGCTTGTAGGCGCGGTCGTCGGCGTGGATGCTCACGGAACCGTCGGCCTTGATCAACAACAGGCGACGAGCGGTGGGCAGATGTGCCGTCAAACGGCCTACGTAGTCGACTCGGCATCTGGCAATCACTAGGCGCACCCGCCCACCCTAAGGGATCGTGCCGACTAGTCTCGAATGACTATGCGCCGCCCTCGCCGATCCGTCGCCCCGCTGGGGTCGTGGTTGCTCGGATCACCGGACGAGAGTCCCCGCAGGCGGCGTATCCGTGTCCAGCTGCTACTCACCGCCCCGCTGGTGTTCACGAACCTGGTCGGCGCGGTGATCACCTGCCTGCTCGTCAGTGTCGTCGTCCCCGGCCCGAGTGTGTGGTCGAGCGAGTTCATGATCGCCAACTTCGTCGCGGTGCCCGTGTTCGTGCTGTGCGCGGTCCTGATCGGCGTGACGTGGGGCACCAAACGACTGGTGTCGGATCTCCGGTGGGCCACGGAGGACGACGCGCCCACGGACCACGACCGGTCGGCGGCGTTTCGCGCACCGTGGCGTCTGACGCGTGTCCAGGCGGCGTTGTGGGGCATCGGGCTGGTCTTCTTCACGACGCTGTACGGCCTCATCGATCCCCAGACCATTCCGAAAGTCGCATTCACGATTGCGTTGGCCGGGATCACGGTCTGCGCGTTCTGCTACCTGCTGACGGAGTTCGCCCTCCGCCCCATCGCCGCCCGGGCACTGGGATCGGACGGACCGCGTCCCCGCCGAACCCTGGGCATCACCGGCCGCACCGCGCTGGCGTGGATCCTCGGGACGGGTGTTCCGGTGCTCGGTCTGATGCTCATCGCGATCTTCAGTTTCATCCGGCCGGCGAGCCCGACCAGCCTCGCGGTGTCGATCCTCGCGCTGGGTGGTGTGATCCTGCTCTTCGGCCTGCTGCTGGTCGTGATCAGCGTGCGTGCCACCGAGGCGCCGATCCGCTCGGTGTCGCTGGGCATGGCGAAGGTGGCGGAGGGCGATCTCGACGCCGAGGTCGTCGTGTACGACGGCACCGAACTCGGCGCGCTGCAGACCGGGTTCAACCGGATGGTGGAGGGACTCCGCGAACGTGAGCGGATCCGCGACCTGTTCGGGCGCCACGTCGGGCAGGAGGTGGCCTCCCAGGCCCTGCGGCACAACCCCGAACTCGGCGGCGAGGAACGTGACGTGGCGGTCCTGTTCGTCGACATCATCGGGTCCACCACGATCGCGGCCACCCGGTCGCCTGCGGAGGTCGTGGACCTGCTCAACCGGTTCTTCAACGTGGTCGTCGACGAGGTCGATCGGCGAGGCGGGTTCGTCAACAAGTTCGAAGGTGACGCCGCGCTGGCCATCTTCGGGGCACCCGTGGCGCTCGACGACCATGCAGGTGCCGCGCTCTCCGCCGCTCGGGCCCTCCGCGAACGGCTCACCGCCGAGGTCCCGGAGTGCGATGCGGGAATCGGGGTGGCGGCGGGTCGCGCCGTGGCCGGAAACATCGGAGCCCACGAACGGTTCGAGTACACGGTGATCGGCGATCCCGTCAACGAGGCAGCGCGGTTGTCCGAACTCGCCAAGAACGTGTCCGGACACGTCGTCGCGTCCGAGCGGGCGATCGACGCGGCAGCCGAGGACGAACGCACACGGTGGCAACTCACCGACACCGTCACCCTGCGCGGCCGTGTCGAACCGACCACGCTGGCCGTTCCGGCCGAACTACTCCCCGCCGGTTCCGCCGTCGACGATGAGGGCGCCGACGCCGTCGAGTAGCCGGGCCAGCCCGAATTCGAAGGCGTGGGCGGGCGCGTACGCGGCGTCGTGGTGTTCCCCGGCGGAGGCCCCGACCCGGGCGGCCAGCGGGAACCGGTCGGGGTCGAAGACCTTTTCGAAGTGCGGAGCGACGCGCTGCCACCATTCACGGTCCGCCTCCCCCTGGGCGGCGAGCGCGGCCGCGTCCACCGCGGCCCGCGCCGCGCCCGCGATGAAACTGTCGAGGAGCGTGACGACCGAATCCATGTCGAGGTCCGACAGTCCCAGTCCCTCGACCGCGCGCAGTTCCCGCTCGTACTTGGCCATCCCGCCGGGCCCGAGGACCGGCCGGCTCAGCGCGACGACGCCGAGCATCCACGGGTGGGCGCACAGCAGATGGAAATAGTCGTGAGCGGCGGCCGCGAGACGCTCCCGCCACCCCGCTTCGGTGTCGTCGGCCGGCTCGAGGGTGGACAGCGCGCGATCGAGCATCACCTCCACCAGTTCGGTCTTCCCGGGAACGTGCGTGTACAGCGACATCGCCCCGGCGCCGAGTTCGGCTGCCAGCCGGCGCATCGAGACGGCGTCCAGCCCTTCGGCATCCGCGACGGAGATCGCGGCCTCGACGATCCGGTCGAGCGTCAGGCCCGGCTTCCCGTTGCGGGGGCGAGAGATCGGTGTACTGCCGCCACCCCAGAGCAGCTCCATGGTGCGGGCGGGGTCGCCCTCCGGTGTCGCGCTTCTACCCATGCCGAGATCTTCCCACGGCGCCCGGGAACAATTCCGTCCGCCGCCTCGTTGACGTACGGCGTACTGTAAACCAGGCGAAAGGCGCAGTAGTGACAGCAGGGCCCATCCTCGCCGCCTGTGCGGCCACCTTCGTGCCGTCCGATCCTCCGCGCGACTCCCGCCTGGCGTTCTGGCGTGATTCCCCGGACGGGCCGCTGCCACCGAGTATCGATTCCCACACCCGGATGGCAATCGGAAGCACCGTGGAACGCGTTCCGACGCAGAGCATCTCGCTCGCCGAAGCGTTGCCGATGCTCCTGGCACTGCGACCCGGCGAGACAACGCATCGATCGGTCGCGTTCTGGGCCGCCTGCACCCGGACCGCTCTCGGATACGTCGGGGCGGGCAAGATCCTTCCCGCGGTTGCGCCGAGTGGCCGCGACCGCTGGCGGCTCGGCGTCCTCGACGACGAGGACGAATCTCATCTGCGCCTGCTGGCCGCCGCCCTCCCGCCGGAAGCGCGCGCGATTCCACTCGGGGATCCGTCCGCCGCCGGAGTTCGCCTCCCCGCCGCGGTGGACGTGCTGCGCGACTTCCTCACCGCTGCCGTCGACACGATCCCGCGACTCGACTCACCGGCCGACGCCGGCCCCTACCGGGGATGGAACGCCGAGACCTTCCCCGCACTCCGGGCGTGGGCGGACGCCCTGGCACCCGATGCGATCGCGCTGTCGTTGCGGATCGACCCCGTCGATCCGCACGCGGTCGACCTCTCGGCCGGCGAGTTCGACGCGACAGTCCAGGTGCACGGTGTGGCGCGGCCCGGGGTGGTGTGCGACGCCGTCGACCTGTGGCGGCATCCGACGCTCGCCGAGTCCGCGTTCGCCGCCGACCCGCGGATCGAGGTTCTCGACGCCCTCCGCCGCGCGGCCCAGGACTGGGCGCCGCTCGAAGACCTGCTGCGAGCCGAGGCGCCGCACCGCATCCGGCTCGAGGACGACGACCTGGCGTCCCTCGCCGGGGACGCCGGCCGTCGGCTGCGTGAGCGTGGAGTCGAGATCCATTGGCCGCGCGAACTGGTCGCCCGCACCTCCACCCGCATGATCCTCGGCGAGCCCGGGTCCCGCGAGGGCGCAGCCGCTTTCGGCGGCGACCGCGTCTTCGACTTCGACTGGCGCGTGGCGGTGGGCGACGACGTTCTGACTCGCGAGGAAATGGAGGAGCTCGTCTCGGCGGAGCGCGCCGTCGTGAAACTCCGCAACCGATACGTCGTCGCGGACTCGGCGTTGATACGAAAGACCCTCCAGCGGCGGACCGGAACGATGACGTCCATCGAGGCCCTCCGCGCGTCGCTGACCGGCCGGGCCCGGCGCGGCGAGGAGGACGTCCGCGTCGACTCCTATGGAGCGGCCGCGGCGGTGGCGCGTGAGCTGTCCGACCAGGATCCGGAGGCCGTGCCGGTCCCCGCAGCCCTGCGCGCGCAGTTGCGGGACTACCAGCTGACCGGATTCCGCTGGCTGGCCGGGCTCACGTCACGAGGCCTGGGCGCCTGTCTCGCCGACGACATGGGCCTGGGAAAGACGTTGACCCTCATCGCACTTCACCTGCACCGACAGCAGACACCGCAAACGGCAGGACCCACGCTGGTGGTCTGTCCCGCGTCTCTGCTCGGAAACTGGCGACGGGAGATCGAACGCTTCGCGCCGGGCACCGGCGTCCTCGTCCACCACGGTCCGAAGCGGCGCCCTCCCGGTGAGACGGTCGCAGGCGGCAGCGACACCGTCGTCCTCACCACGTACGCGACGATGCGGCTCGATTGCGACGTACTCGCCCGGACAGTGTGGGGTCTGGTCGTCGCGGACGAGGCGCAACACCTGAAGAACCGCGCCGCGTCCGTCACCCGGGCACTGCGGACGATTCCGGGACAGGCCCGCGTCGCGCTCACCGGGACACCCGTGGAGAACAGGCTCAGCGACCTCTGGTCGATCCTCGACGGCGTCACACCGGGCCTCCTCGGTCCGTACGCGCAGTTCCACCGCCGCTACGACGGCTCGGCCGCCGAGGACGGCACCGACCGCGCGGCGGAGTTGGCGGCGTTGATCTCGCCGTTCGTCCTCCGGCGCACGAAGTCCGATCCGGGGATCGCCCCCGAGCTTCCGCCGAAGACGGAGATCGACCTGGACGTCACGCTCACCCCGGAACAGGCCGGAATGTATGAGGCCCTCGTGCGCGAGGCCATGGAGCAGATCGAGACGAGCGACGGCATCGGGCGGCGCGGCAGCATCGTGTCGCTGCTGACCGGACTCAAGCAGATCTGCAATCACCCCGCCCAGTACCTCGGGCAGGAGCACGCCGCGCTCACCGGCCGCTCCCACAAGATCGGTCTGCTCGACGAGCTGATCGACACCAACCTGTCGGACGGCGGGCGTTCGCTCGTCTTCACCCACTTCACCACGATGGGACGGCTGCTGCGGCGGCACCTGACGGCGCGAGGAGTGGGCTGCGAATTCCTGCACGGGGGCACACCCGTCCCCGCCCGGGAGGAACTGGTCGAACGCTTCCAGAACGGCGACATTCCCGTCTTGATCCTGTCCCTCAAAGCCGCCGGCACCGGGTTGAACCTCACCCGGGCCGATCATGTCGTCCATTTCGACCGCTGGTGGAACCCCGCGGTCGAGGACCAGGCCACCGACCGCGCGTACCGCATCGGGCAGACCCACCCGGTCGTTGTCCACCGGCTCGTCACCGCCGGAACCATCGAGGAACGCATCGCCGGCATGCTCGCGTCCAAGCGGCAGCTCGCCGACTCCGTCCTGTCACACGGTGCCGACGCCTTCACCGAACTGACCGATCGCGAACTCACCCGGCTGGTGGCGCTGAGCCCCGACTGCGACTTCGGAGGTGATCTGTGAGCGACGCCGTCACGCTTCCCCGCTTTCCGGCGCAGAAGGGCCGCCGCACCCGCGGCCGGACCTGGTGGGCGCAGCGATGGGTCGACGATGTCGAGCAGGCCGCACTCGACTCGGACACGCTGAAACGCGGACGCGCCTATGCCCGTGGTGGACTGGTCGGTCCGCTCACGTTCACGGCCGGGCTCGTCTCCGCGGACGTGCACACGGACGAGGAGAGCCTGCACGTGCGGATCCGGGTGGACCAGCTGGACGAGCGCCAGTGGGGCGAGGTACTCGCGACCCTCGCGTCGCGGAGCGGTCACGTCGCCCAGTTGTCGAGTGGGACGCTTCCCCGCGAACTCGACGACGACCTCGCTGCCGTCGACGTGTCCCTCGTGCCGTCGATGTTCGACGCCGACGCGACGTGCACCTGCGAGGAGTGGGACGTGCCGTGCCGCCACGCTGCCGCGGTGCTGTATCAGGCCGCGTGGGTGCTCGACGACGAGCCGCTGCTCTTCTTCCTCCTGCGCGGACGGGAGGGACAGGAGGTTCTCCAGCTCAGGCACGGCGCACACGAGGAGACGTCTCATTCCTCGCTCGACGGTTCGTCCGCCCCGGTGTCGGCGTCGGACGGTTACGCCGCAGTTCCCGGACCGCTTCCGACGTCGCCTCGTTCCGGCGGAATCCTGGAACGCCCACGTTGGCTCGACGACGCTCCCCCCGAGGTTCAGGCGGACGCCGTGTGGTCTGCGATCGTCACTGCGATTTCGCGATACGGAGACCGTGTCTGAGGTCGTCCGACGGTCCGGGCACGAGGCTCGGTGCGACCACCCGGGCCCCGGTCGCCGGATACGGCGTGCAGATCTGGGCGTCGTGCACGAAGCACCAGCGCCAGTTGTCCCCCGCGTGGAGCGACTGGACGATCGGATGACCGCTGCGTTCGGCGTGGTGTCGCGCGTGCCGCATCGGTGATCCGTCACTGCATCCGACATAGCCGCACGTCAGGCACAACATCAGGTGCTCCCAGCGGGTACCGAGCGTGAGACAGCCCTCGCACCCGTCCGACGTGTGCGCGACGACATCGCGAATCATGTTCAGATCGGGATCGTGCCAATTATTGGATTGGGTCATAGTGCCACCCCTCAGTTACCAAGAGTGGCGGCTGATCCGTCTCCCCACATGGTCACGGCGGAACGAAAGAATCCACCGAAATCCGGCCTCAGCGGACAGCGTCCCGGTTTCGACGGCGCAAAACGGGGTAGTTCCAAGCCATGGATCTGGAAGCAGCCCCAGACCCGAGGGTGGATCACACGCCGCGGGCGACGAACCTGTCCGCGGTCTTGGCCGTCACCGCGCACATGCACGACTGCGGGAATCGGGACGAGATCCTCGCCCTGCTGGTCGAAGCTCTCCCCGAAGTCGGTCCCTTCACGGTGGAACCCGTGTCGGCTCCGACGGGCGAACGCCACGACGACGACGTCTGGCGACACCGCGTGCTTTTCGACGATTCGTGGTCGAGGCCGGTGTCGCTCACCCTGCGGGCCGACTACCCGCCTACCCCGGTGCAGGCCACGCTGCTCGAGTTGTTGATTCAGCACACGGGGTCGGCCCTGCGCGCCGCATCGCTCCGCTCCCGGGCGGCCACACAGGAACGTCAATTGCGCGAGGCCGCGGACGAGATCACCGCGCTCGGCGCGCGGGTCGCGCGGCTCGAGGAGGAAGCGAAGATCCAGAACACGTTCGGACGCCTCGCCGCGACCGGCGCCGACGAGACCGCCATCGCCGAGACCCTCCACCACGTGACCGGACTTGCCGTCGGGATCGAGGACGCCTTCGGCAATCTCCGCGTCTGGGCCGGCCCGGACAAGGCCCCGCGGTACCGCAAGATCGGCGGCGGGAACCGAGTCGACGTCCTGCGCCGTGCCGCGATGGAAGGGCGCCCGCTGCGGCACGACAACCGGATCGTGCAGATAGTCCGGCCCGGCCAGACACTTCTCGGCGTTCTGTATCTGTCCGACCCGGAACATCGGGCCACCGACCTCGACACCGCCGCCCTCGAATACGCCGCGACGATGCTCGCCGTCGACATGGCGCATCGCAGATCACTCGCCGAGGCGGAGGCGCGGCTGAGCCGCGACCTGGGCGCCGACCTGCTCGGCGGCACCGACGACGACAGCGCCTATTCCCGGGCCGACGCACTCGGCTACGACCTGCACACCCCGCAACGCGTCCTGGTGGTCCGCTGGGGGCCGGACACACCCGTCGAGTCCGTCGCGGAAGCCTTCCGGCGTCACCTGGCGTCCTCCGACTCGTCGGCGCTCCTCGTCCACAACACCGAGCACCGAACCGGGGTCCTCGCCGCCGTCATGGATGCGAAGACAGATGTGAACATCATCTTCACAGCGCTGGAGAAGTCACTCGGCCCCGCGATGGGAGTGATCGGTGTCGGATCCGAATGCACCTCCCCCAGTGGTCTTCCCGACTCGTACACCCACGCGATACGGGCGCTCGAGATCAGACAACAGTCGCTGTCGCCCCGTGGGGTGGCGCTGTTCGACGAACTCGGCGTCTACCGGATCCTCGACTCGCACAGCAGCACCGGAGACGTCGAGGCATTCGTGCAGGAATGGCTCGGCCCGCTGCTCGACTACGACCGGGAACACCGCAGCACGATGACGGCCACACTGGCCCAATACCTCGAATGCGGAGGCAAGTACGACGAGACCGCGCAGGCACTCAGGATCCACCGCAGCACCCTGCGATACCGGATGTCTCGCATTCACGAACTGACCGGGCGTGATCTCCGCAGCGTCGACACACGCCTGAATCTTCATCTGGCGTCCCGCGCACTGCAGGTCCTGGCCGGGGGTGCGTCGGGGTGAAAAGACAGGCGCGGCATGGGTGTTCGTGCCCGGGAATGCCGAAAGCCCCCCAACATGGTTGGGGGGCTTTCGGTAACGGATGTTCGGCGGTGTCCTACTCTCCCACACCCTGTCGGGTGCAGTACCATCGGCGCTGGAGGGCTTAGCTTCCGGGTTCGGAATGGGACCGGGCGTTTCCCCTCCGCTATGGCCG